>NZ_LUKH01001213.1:0-1188 GCF_001593695.1 Leisingera sp. F5
TCTCGGCATAGGGCGCGGCCAGAATGCGCAGCGCACCGTTTTTGCCTTGCGCGGTAAAATGGTCCGCCCAGAACAGAACCAACCGTTCACGAAACGCATCGCGGGTATAGACATGCCGCAGCAGCCTTTGACCGTGCCATTTAATACGCGCCGCATTGTGGGCACGACGGTAGGCACTGAAGGCTTTGTCAGCGGCTTCGTATCCTTGCTGGCCCTCCAGCCGCTTCCGCTCCCGCCTCAGCCGCCGGAATTCCTTGGCGCGCGCAAAGGCGTCATCAAAACGGCTGACCGGAAATCTGACGGCCATCTCATCGGCGCCCTGCAGACGGCCAAGAATGACCTCCGCTGATGCCGGAGGCCGCACCAGCGGCGACAGCCCTGCCCCAAAGCGGATCTCCGCCAAATCTCCGTCAAATTGCATCGCCCTGATCTCCCTGGACGGCCCGGCTTGCCTGCAGAGTAGAGCATCAACGCCCGGGTCCACAGCTGATTTTCAAGTGATACGCAATTCTTCGCGTGTTCCGTCGCTTGCTCCGCAGATTTGCGGCCCACCGTTTCTCTGCAAGGGAAACGGCCAGGAAAACACCTGTTTTCCTGGCCGGAATTTTTGCAAAATTCCGGCCTCGCCTTGCTGCAACTGAAAAGGCCCGGACAATCGCCCGGGCCTTCTTTCAACATAAAAATGCGGTTTACTGGTCCTGGGGGATCACGCGCAGGCCCAGTTCCATCAGCTGATCGCTCATCGGCTCGGATGGGGCTGACATCATCAGGTCCTCGGCGCGCTGGTTCATCGGGAACATGATGACCTCGCGGATGTTGGCCTCATCCGCCAGCAGCATCACCATACGATCGATGCCGGCCGCGCAGCCGCCGTGCGGCGGGGCGCCGTACTGGAAGGCATTGACCATGCCGCCAAAGCGCTTTTCGACCTCTTCCTTGCCATAGCCGGCAATTTCAAATGCCTTGAACATGATTTCCGGCTTGTGGTTCCGGATCGCGCCGGAGACCAGCTCGTAGCCGTTGCAGGCGAGATCGTACTGGTAGCCCTTCACCGACAATGGATCGCTCAGCAGCGCGTCCATGCCGCCCTGCGGCATCGAGAACGGGTTGTGCTCGAAATCGATGCGGCCGGTTTCCTCGTCCTTCTCGTAGATCGGGAAATCCACGATCCAGGCAAAGGCAAAGCGG
>NZ_LUKH01001214.1:0-1187 GCF_001593695.1 Leisingera sp. F5
GATCTATACAGTGAGCGGTAAGGCCGGTAGTGACGCCTATGAAACGGTTAGCGAAGACCATTTTGGTGTCAATTTAGTTACTATATACGACGAGGAGTTTGCAGACCCAACGTCTGAACTCGCGGCACTTGTGGAAAAATTGGGTATCACAAACCTCAGGTTTCCGGGAGGGTCTGCCACTGAACATTACTTCGACATGGCTCAACCAAATGCGAGCATTTCAAGCTTTGATCCCGAACAAGAGCTTTTACCTATGGATCTGATGTTTGAGCAGGCGGGGAAGTCTGAACTGTCTGTCTCAATAGTTGTCCCCACGAAACAAGCGTTTTCCCAAAGTGCTGCAGAGGCAATGCTGGCTGGATCTTATGGGGGGCGGCAAGAAATCAAAGAGAAATACTTTAATGAGTTGCGTGAATTCATAGGGATGAGTATTTCAGAGGCCAAAAAGAACGGGGTGCCGATATCTGCGATCGAAATCGGCAACGAATTTTGGGGGGCTGGTCAAATGACCGCCAACGAGTATGGATTTTTGGCATCTCAAATTTTGCCCTTCATTGAGAAGGTCATCAATGATCTGGGAGAGGCGGTTCCTGCACTAATTATTCAAGGGATTTCTGCTGCCTCCGAAAAATATTCACCGAAGGATCCAATTGACCTGTTCATCAATGCAGATGAACATCCCTCATCCATAAAAACAAAGTCAGAAATGGTAGCTGAATTTGGCGAGGAGATGCCCACAGGCTGGGTCTCTGTGAATGTGCTTGGGCAGGGCAGTGCCTATGATCAAATTTCAGATTTAGCCGACAATGTTAATGCAAACCAAAATGCCGCGAACCTTGTTTCCGGTATTGTTGGACACTATTACATTAGAGGCGGGTTTTCCGATGTGGATGCTGGAAAGGAATTTTTCTTCTCGCAACTTTCCCGGCTTGAAAACTTGCTGGACAGGTCTGAAGACTTGCCCCAAGTTTCCTTTCACATAACAGAATGGAATGCAAATGCCGCTAATGCGGAGAACAATAGGGGCCTTCAACATTCAGCCATGATGGTGGAAATGTTCTATGAGCAGCTTACGCATGGTGTGGACACATCTCAAATATGGCCTCTGACATTCGACAAGTCGCAGGGAATTACTCTTACAGATATAGAGCAACGGAATTTAACTATTGCCGGAGAGACTTTTGGGC
>NZ_LUKH01001215.1:0-1187 GCF_001593695.1 Leisingera sp. F5
ACCTGATCCTGTGCTACCCGATCGCCTATTATCTGGCCCAGACCAAAGGCAATCACATCCGCATTTTCGCGCTGATGCTGATCATCCCCTACTGGATCAACGAGATCCTGCGGGCCTTTGCGCTGCGCATCATCTTCGGCGAGACCGGGGTCCTCAACAACTTTCTGGTGGGGCTGGGGGTTTTCGACACCCCGTTTGACTTTATCCGCAATGACATCGCGCTTTATGCGGGTCTGGGCTATGCCTACATCCTCTTGATGATCTTCCCGATCTACAACGTGATCGAAAGCCTCGACCGCAACCAGATTGAGGCGGCGCGGGACATGGGCGCCAGCTGGGCCAAGATCCACCAGCGGGTGGTCATTCCTTATGCCAAGCCGGGCATTTCCTCGGGCTGCACCATGGTGTTCATGCTGTCCGCCGGTGCGTTGGCGGCGCCGCAGATCCTTGGCGGACCGTCTTCCCTGTGGTTCACCCAGCTGATCTATCAGCAGTTCAATGACAACTCCGACTGGCCGCAGGGCGCGGCCTATGCGGTGGTGCTGCTGGTCACCTGTATCCTGCTTGTTTTGGCGATCATGCGCCTGTTCAAGGTGAACATGGGGGATATCGGCAAATGAAGAACTTCTCCTTTATGCGCGTAAGCCTTTGGGTCTATCTGGCGATCTTCTTTGCCTATCTTCTTGGGCCGCTGGTGATCATGTCGGCGACCGCCTTCAACTCGCCTTCGTTCCCGCGGATGACCCCTTGGGAATGCCTGACGTTCGAGTGGTTCTCGGCTCTGTTCCAAGACGAGCGGATCCTGAACGGGATCTGGAACTCGGTCCTGGTCGGGGCGGGCACGATTGTGCTGTCGGTGTCGATGGGGCTGGCAGGGGCGCTGATGCTGACCCAGATCTGGCCTAAGCTTCGCGCGACCTATTACACCATCATCATCGCGCCGATCCTGATCCCCGGCGTGGTCATTGGCATCTCGACCCTGGTGTTCTGGGACCGGATCAACCGGATGCTGGGGCTGGGCGCGGACAGCTGGCTGTCGAACGGTCTGTTCCTGACCATCATCGGCCAGTCCACCTTTATCGCCAGCTACTGCATGCTGGTCTTGGTGGCGCGTCTGCAGCGTTATGATATCGCGCTGACCGAGGCAGCGCTGGATCTGGGCGCCACCCATGCCCAGGCTTTCCGCA
>NZ_LUKH01001216.1:0-1186 GCF_001593695.1 Leisingera sp. F5
CGATGGTGCGCTCCAGATGGTCGCGCCGCGCTGCCATGAATAACAGCAGTTCGGTCTCTGCCGACCAGCGGTCGGGGTCGCCTTCCAGCACCAGCCGGCGGATCTCTTCCGCGCCGGGAGAACCGCCCGGCTCGCGTGTCAGCACCACATCACGGCCTGCGTCCTGCAGGGATTCCGCCAGCAGGCGGCACTGTGTTGATTTCCCGGACCCGTCGATGCCTTCAAAAGTGATGAACAGGCCGCTCCCTGCGCCAGCCGTCACAGCGCCCCCTCGGGACCGGTCAGAAACTGCTTGATCAGCACCAGCGCGGCGGTCTTCACACGGACTACAAAACCGCCGGCGGGCACGTCAGCTTCGGCCACCAGCGGCAGCCGGACCTCCGGCAATTCCTCGGGCTGCAAAACCAGTTCTGCCAGGCGCTGGCCCTTCGCGACCGGCGCCTCGATCGGGCCGTTATAGACAACTTCGCCTTGAATGGTTTTGGCTGACAGCGACGGCAGCAGAATCTCCAGATCCTTGGCTGGCACCAACCCTACCGATTGCTCGGCCCCGCGCCAAACTTCGGCTTCGGCGATGGCGACGCCCTCCTGGGCAACGGTTTTCTTGGTAAATTGGCGAAACGACCAGTTAACGAGGGCTTCCGCCTCCTCAGCCCGTGCGCGTTCGCTGTTCAGCCCGGAGACCACAAAGATCACCCTCCGGTCGCCCTGCAGCGCAGAGCCGACCAGGCCATAGCCTGCTTCTTCGGTATGGCCCGTCTTCAGCCCGTCCGCGCCAATGCCCAGTTTCAACAGCGGGTTGCGGTTGCGGGTGTTGGAGGGCGCGCGGCCGTCGAACTCGAAATGGGTTTCGGCAAACAGCGGGTAGTACTCGGGGAAGTCCTCGATCAGCCGCTCCGCCAGGATTGCCAGGTCATGCACCGACATCCGGTGGCCGGCGGCAGGCCAGCCGTTGGAATTGGCAAAGGTCGAGGCGGTCATGCCCAGATCCTGGCCGCGCTTGGTCATGTAACGGGCAAAACCGGCCTCGGTTCCGTCCGGGCTCAGCGCCTCGGCGATCACCACGCAGGCGTCATTGCCGGACAGCACGATGATGCCGCGCAAGAGGTCCTCAACCCGCACCCGGTCCTGGGTGTCCAGGAACATGGTGGAGCCTTTGTAGCTCATCGCGTGCTCGCTGACCGGC
>NZ_LUKH01001217.1:0-1186 GCF_001593695.1 Leisingera sp. F5
AAGCACAATGGTGTTGTGCCGATTGTTGATTTGGGACGGGTTTATGCGTTGCAAGGACGGCTGGAGGCTGTGAACACACGGGCCCGACTGGAGGCAGCAGGCCAGGCAGGAGTGCTGAGCACCTCTGGGGCGCGGGATCTTTTGGATGCCTACGATCTGATCGCGGAAACGCGGTTATTGCACCAAGCACGTCAGATCAAACGGGGAGAGGCGCCAGACAACTATATGGAGCTGGCCGAACTGTCAGACTTTGAGCGCAGCCACCTGCGCAACGCCTTTGTGGTGGTGAAAAGCCTGCAATCGGCCGTCGGACACGGGAAAGGTGCTGTGGGCTAGGGCAACGTCCACCACAGCTGGGAGGAGAGAATATGTTTCTGGAACTGATCGCGACATTCGTGGCGGGCTTTGCTGCTGCGGGAGCAACCGGCTGCCCCGTTTCGGGGGCGGGTTTGTGCGGGGTGTCCTGCACCGGATGTTCCGCCGCAAGGGTATTTTCGGCCTCCACCGGGGTGTCAGTTCCCTGCGCCAGATCGGCAAAGGCAAAGCCGTGTGCCGCCAGGTCGGTTTGGCCGCCTGCCTGCTCGGCCTGTTCGCGGTCTGTCAGAAAGGCAGCGCCTGCGTGGGCGGCGGCGGCGAGGAACAGGGCTGCCGCACCTGCCAGCCGGGAGCGGGGCACTTTCATTGCAGCGCTCTTTCGGAGACGATCTGCACCCGTTTGGCACCGGCGGCGCGCAGGGCGTTGCCCAGTTGCACCAGGTCGCGTGCGGGCAGGTTGCGATCGGGCACGATGCGCAGGGCTTCGCGGTCGTCTTCGGTCAGCGCGGCCACATGGGCGGCGGCGTCCGGCAGTACCTCGCCGCGCAGGGTCAGACGGCCGTCGGCGTGGATCACCAGCGCATCGGGCGGTTCGCGGCCCTCCAGATCCTTTGCCTCGATCAGGGTCAGATCCTTGTCCAGCGGCACCGCCAGGGTGCCGGCGATCATGAAGAAGATCAGCATCAGGAACACGATGTTGATCAAGGCAATTGTTGGCTCCTTCTGCGCGGTGGCGGGCGGTTTGATGCGCATCAGCCCAGCACCAGGGTTTGCAGGCCTTCAACGCGACGCAATTCGGACAGCAGGTCCACCAGCCGCTGAGAGGAGGCGTCCGCGCCGGGGCTGATCAGCACCAGATGGCCGCCGGATT
>NZ_LUKH01001218.1:0-1184 GCF_001593695.1 Leisingera sp. F5
GTATGTCCGCTGGGCTGAGAAGAAGGGTTACAAGGTCGAGCTGCAATCCGAAAGCGCAGGCGACGAGGCGGGCATCAAATCCGCCGCCTACAAGATTTCCGGCCACAACGCCTATGGCTGGCTGAAATCCGAGAGCGGCGTGCACCGGCTGGTGCGGATCTCGCCTTATGACTCGGCGGCCAAGCGGCACACGTCGTTCAGCTCGGTCTGGGTTTATCCGGTGGTGGACGACAATATCGAGATCGACGTGAACCCTTCTGATATCCGGGTCGATACCTACCGGTCCTCAGGCGCAGGCGGCCAGCACGTGAACACCACAGACTCGGCGGTGCGGATCACCCACATCCCAACTGGCATCGTGGTGACCTCTTCGGAAAAATCGCAGCACCAGAACCGCGACATCGCCATGAAGGCGCTGAAATCGCGCCTGTATCAGCAGGAGCTGGACCGCCGCAACGAGGCGATCAACGCCGCCCACGAGGCCAAGGGCGATGCGGGCTGGGGCAACCAGATCCGGTCTTACGTGTTGCAGCCCTATCAGATGGTCAAGGATCTGCGCACCAACCATGAAACCTCTGATACCAAGGGCGTGTTGGATGGCGACCTGGACGGTTTCATGGCGGCGACGCTGGCGTTGAATGTGGCTGGCAAGAGCCGCTCTGAGGCGCAGGGCGACTAACCGGTGCCCAAACCAATGGATTGATTGTGCAAGGCCGGATTTGTCCGGCCTTTTTCATGTCTGCAAAGATGCCCAGGTTCAATGTGCTCGCGCCAGGTCCGCTGATCCACGCGGTCGTCATATTTGTGGACCGCGCCGTCGCAGGCAAGCCCGCGTTATTTTTTGACGGTTTGGATAAGATGTTTTTCATCTGTGGGTTTTTTTACAAAATTCCCCCGGTTAGGCTGATCAAAACATACATCGGGATATTTGAACATGTCGCAGCCTATGCGAAGCGCTACTGAAATTCTGGCGGATCTGTCAGCAGGTCGGTTGACGGCTGAGGACGTGATGCGCCAGACGCTGGACCGGATTGCAAAGGTCAATGGCGCGGTGAATGCCATTGTGGGTCTGCGGGACGAAGAGGAATTGATGCAGGAGGCACGGGCGGCGGATCAAAATGCCCCGCGTGGACCGCTGCACGGGCTGCCGATGGCGGTGAAGGATCTGGTCAACGTGCGCGGTG
>NZ_LUKH01001219.1:0-1183 GCF_001593695.1 Leisingera sp. F5
ATTGGCCGCCGCCTTGGTGAAATAGAATGGCGCCTCACGGTCCACTTCGTTGCCCATTTCGGCAGCATGAGCCGCGTAATTGCGCCCAACGCAGAAAATCCGCCCTACCGGGTATCCAGCCGGTTCTGCGGCAACCGGAACCACCGGCGCTTCCGGTAATGTGAACAGAAGCTTACCCATCAAAGAATCCCTCGTAAAGTTGAAGCCACATTCCGCCGCCCCAAGTCAGAGCCGCAATCCAAGAGCCTGTAAACCCCGCGTTCGGCTTGAAATGATTTGAATGCCCGTACCCATCCATATTTTCGGAACGCCAGCAACTGCTTTGCGGTCACGTATTTGCGGCTTGATTGAGACCGGCCCCAAAGCAACAATCAAGCTGCGGCAATCGCAATTTGAGTTCAACATGATAACTGGGGTCACGAACAGTTGCGTTCCTGCAAAAAACAAGACCAGGAACAGGCGCTTCTATCACATTACGGATACTGCTCTGGCTACCGCCATCTGAGTCCCAGACTAGGTTCAACCGGGTGCCATGCACAGTGACACCACCAGATCTCCTGCCAGATAGAGATGTGTGTGTCCGGATGCGTATATTTCCGGAATGGTCCAGGACAGTAGATTTGACGCATCACGTGTCAGATCTATCCCTGCGAGCCAAAACCGGGAGGTAGAGTCCGGTGCTATCGCCTTAAACACCGCCTCTTTGGCCGAAAAAGCACATAAAACCGCGCAGGGACTATCAAAAATCCGGGTTTCTTCGGGTGTCGGGCAAAGGGCTGCGGCGGCATTGGCGATGTTGGTTGTCGTCCAGATTAGTGGATTTCAGGAGAGATTTGCACTCATTTTTCACCAAAGTCGGCACCCCAAGCAAAGTGTTAATGCACTCTACCGGCATCTATTTGATTTCACTGGAGGAAGTGGTGAGCCGTGCAGGATTCGAACCTGCGACCCACTGATTAAAAGTCAGTTGCTCTACCAACTGAGCTAACGGCCCACTTCTTCGCTGCGGTCTAAGTGTTTTTTCCAAGAGGATCAAGCACTTATTTCGCTTCGGGACTGCCTGGCAGCCTGTGTCATGCTGTCCCGATAGGCGGCGTATCTAGGGCCAGTGCAGCGAGGGGTCAACCCCTTTTTTCAACTTTTCTCACCGAAGACTGGATTCATCGTCAGCACAGGTCTATAT
>NZ_LUKH01001220.1:0-1182 GCF_001593695.1 Leisingera sp. F5
GGTCCGCTGCAGGAAGGTCCACCCGCTGATACCGGTGCCCAACACATAGGGTGTAAAGCTCACGCGCCTGTCTCCTGTAAAACCGGCCCAGACAGGTAGCCGCCTGGCGCCGCTCGTCAGGGGCAAGGTAACCAAAGGTGATGAATAAATATGAAACACCGCGCAAAAACCGGGTTGGACGCGGTGCAGCAGGCCTGTCTTTCCGGGCGGCAGAGTCGGCAAGCACTCCCGCCCGCTCCAGCCCATCCTTGCGGATGCACTTCCCAGTTGGGCACGGCGCCGCGCCATGCGCGCCGCGGGCAGCGCCTAACGGCAGGCCAATACGGCCTGCAGACCCGTTCCCTGCCCGAAAGGGCCGATATCCTGGCTGGCGATCCTGCCGTCCTGCAGACGGGATGCGATGATCCTGCGCCAATCACCGCTGACTGTCACCAGCTCCGGTCCCAGCCCGCAATTGCGGATTCCGGAGGTGATGAAGTCCTGGCCGATCCGGTGATTGGTCAGCCCGGCTTGGCTGGCAGTTTCAGTCAGCGCGCCGTCCTTGAATCGCCAGATGCGCAGGGTTTTCGCCAGATGCGGCCGGTCGACATAGGCGACCTCCACATACCCGTCGCCATCCAGATCCGCGGCGCCAATTGGGGCCAGCCAGCGGTTGCGGGTGCCAATATGCGGAGTAGCGGCAATTTTCTCCCCACGCGCGTCATAAATGGCCAGCTGGGCACCCTGCGCCACATCGGTTTCGACCACCAGGACTTCGGGGCTGTCATCGCCGTCCACATCCGCCAGCCGCGGCGCGGTGTCCTCGAACACATGATCCTGCGGCAGGCGGATTAGAATTTTGGACTTCCGGTGGACCGTCTTGTTAGTAAGCCCGACCTCATCCGTGCCTTCTACGGTCAGCACCAGCGTCCCGTATTCCACATCATCACCCAGCACACCGTGCCCGTAGCGGGTGGTGGGATCGCCGTAACGCGCCGAGACCACCCTGTCCTCAGCCGCCAGTGCAGAAGGGCCAGCCAAGGCCAGCCCCAGGCACAACGCCCGCCATGCGCGGCGGGCGGAACGGGGCCGGGCGCGCATCCTCAGACGCCGCGCCGCTGCCCCCGCGGTCATCAGATCTGCTTTTCGGGCATGTGCACAACCAGCCCTTCCAGCGCGTCGCTCACCTTGATCTGGCAGGTC
>NZ_LUKH01001221.1:0-1181 GCF_001593695.1 Leisingera sp. F5
GGTCAGCCCGCGGCAGACAGAATTCATCAACCGCAACTGGGCGGGCCTGACCGACAGCGCCGGGGTGCCGGTGGTGGATCAGTTCATCCGCCTCGCCCGCAACGGTGCGGGCTGGCATACATTCACCTGGGAAAAGCCCTCGACCGGGGAAGAGGCACAGATGATTGCCTATGTGCTGGGACTGCAGGATTGGCAGTGGGCAATCGGCACCGGGGTATTCATCGACGATGTACTCGCCACCGTAGCGGCCT
Organism: Leisingera sp. F5; assembly: GCF_001593695.1. NCBI lineage: Bacteria > Pseudomonadati > Pseudomonadota > Alphaproteobacteria > Rhodobacterales > Roseobacteraceae > Leisingera > Leisingera sp. F5. Next base: position 252 of record NZ_LUKH01001221.1, read on the forward strand.
CGCGCGCCGAGGTAGAGGCACGGGTGCAGCGCACATTCATCTACATCGGCGGCATCACCTTGGTGTCGCTGGGGCTGGTCTTTGCGTCTGGCATGTTTCTGAACATCCGCGAACGGCGGCTGGCGGATGCAAAGCTGAAGGAGCTGACCCAGCGGGTGTTCGACGCCCAGGAGGAGGAGCGCGGCCGGGTTGCCCGCGAGCTGCACGACGGCATCAGCCAGCTGCTGGTGGGCGTGCGCTATGCGCTGGACAACACCCGCCGCCGCCTGTCGCGCGGCGATGGCGAGGGGGCGGCAGCACCACTGGAGAAAGGCACCGAGAACCTGCTGACCGCCATCACCGAAGTGCGCCGGATCAGCCGTGACTTGCGCCCCGGGGTGCTGGACGATCTGGGGCTTGGCCCGGCGCTGAAGGCGCTGACCGATGATTTTGCCGCCCGCACGGGGATCGTGACCGAGTTTTCCACCGTGGTGTTCCGCAACCGGCTGGATCAGGACGCCAAGATCGCGCTGTACCGGATTGCCCAGGAGGCGCTAACCAATATCGAACGCCATGCGGAGGCCAGCAAGGTCAGCATCGACTTGCGCGGCCACACCAAAGGCGCCACCATGCGGATCACCGACAATGGCCGTGGATTGCCGCCGCGCGATGCTCGCAGCGGGCCGGGGATCGGGTTGCGCAACATGCAGGAGCGGATTGAGCAGCTTGACGGCACCCTGCGCATTCTGTCATCACGTGGCACCCAAAGCGGCACGGTGATCGAGGCAGGTCTGCCTCTGAGCCACCTGCTGCCGCCTGGGGAAGAGGGAACGCCTGTGCAATTGCCGTGACCGGGGAGGATGCGGCGGCTTGCAGGCCTCTCAACTGATGGAAAGCTGCCTTGTGGGGGATGATGGCTGATCCGGTGAAAGTTCTGATTGTGGATGACCA
>NZ_LUKH01001222.1:0-1180 GCF_001593695.1 Leisingera sp. F5
CACAAGGGCAGCAGGGACTGATTTGAGGCAAATTCTCACTTTAGGGAATTTGCAATGCTTGCGCGGCAAGGTGAGTCTCGGGTGAAAAATTGGTGGTGAAATGAGCTATGAACTCAAAAGTGCGGGGGTGCTTTCGGGGGAACCATGCAGATATGGGCATTCCAGGCTGTTGGTCCGGGGCCCACAGCGGTCCCTGGATAAACCCTATGTTGCCTTTCTTGGTGGAACTGAAGTTTACGGGCGATTCGTTGAATTTCCCTTTGTCGACTCTCTGCAAACCCAGCTTGGATTGGATTGCATCAACCTAGGCAGTGTGAACGCCGGGCTGGACAGTTTTGTGCAGGATGATTCCCTGATCAATATCGCCAGACAGGCGAATGTATCCGTGGTGCAGATGCTGGGCGCGCAAAACATCTCAAATCCCTATTACCGGGTGCACCCGCGCCGCAACGACCGGTTTCTGCAGGCCCACGCGGCCCTTAAGACGCTCTATCCCGAAGTGGATTTTACGGAGTTTCATTTCAACAAGCATCTGCTTTGCACCCTGCGAGAAATCTCCGGCCAGCGGTTTGAGCAAGTGCAGGAGCAACTGCAACGCAGTTGGATAGAGCGGATGAGCGACCTGGTCGAGGCGCTTGATGGCCGTGTTCTGCTGCTATGGCTCCGCTATAAATTGGACGCCGAAGCCGGGTTCCCAGAAGAGCCGGTCCTGGTCGACCGTTCCATGGCCGATGCCTTGCGCCCCAAGGTTCAGGGGGTGCTGGAGTTCAGAACTTCTTCGGCGGCAGTGGCACAGGACATCGCCGGCATGATCTTTGGCCAGATGGAACTGCCCGCCGCCCGCCACATGATTGGGCCGAAGGAACATCTGCGGATTGCCGATGCGCTGGCTGACCGTCTGTCGCCGCTGGTCAAATAGTAGGAACGCATTTGGTGAAGGAAGCAAAAGGCCCGCCGGATGGCGGGCCTTTCCTGATTTGTCAGCTGTCGAGCCGGGCTTAGCCCAGCTTTTCGGTCAAGGCCGGGACGGCTTCGAACAGGTCGGCAACCAAGCCAAAGTCCGCAACTTGGAAGATCGGTGCTTCTTCGTCCTTGTTGATCGCCACGATGACCTTGGAGTCCTTCATGCCGGCCAGGTGCTGAATGGCGCCGGAGATGCCGATGGCGACATACAGGTCCG
>NZ_LUKH01001223.1:0-1179 GCF_001593695.1 Leisingera sp. F5
CTGAGCGCGAATGCAATTGCAAAGAAGGCGATGGCGCCAAAAGAGGGCCGGGGGCTTCGGGTCACTTTGGAGGTGCCTGTATGTTACTGCTCAAGTTTTTGTTTTTGCGCCGTTTCCCGGCGTCTGCGTTCACTATGCCACATGCGATTCGGCTTGTGAATCCCTTTTCCGTCTGTGGATAAGGTTTTTTGCAGAGATACCGGACCGCGCTTGGCGGAGACAGTCATGCCTAGCAAAACCTCAGATGTTCATGCATGATTTCCTGAAAGTTATTTGAAAATCTCTCGTCCAACGGATCGAGACGGAAGACCGCTTCTCTGATGCGTTCGAGGCCCATGCAATGGTACTGACTTTCGAGTTGAAAAATGTCCGAAGTATCAAGTGTCTTGCCGATAGATTGGAACTCGGCTTCCAGCACCTCGCGCTCAGCACCCTTGAGGCTCAGGCATGATCAGAGTTCATATTTGGCCCGATAGGATGCCACGGCATTTGCAAGTTGTTCTTCTTTGCCGCCGTTTTGTTTGGAAGACGCCTGATACAGGGTCTGAAAGGAGCTGATATAGTCCTCCAGCGCCAGGGTGGAAACGATATGCTTGTTCCAGGCATCGTAGCTTTCGGAGTTTGCCGCATCAGCTGGCGCCGCGACCAAAGACTCTGCGTAAACCAGCACTCTTTCAGGGGCTGTGTCCAGCCAGGTGTCTGGTCTGATTGCCGTCAGAGCGGCCCATTGCGGGGCGCAATAGTGTTCTGTGATCCCGGCAAGCTGGGCGTTTGCTTGTGACGCTTTGGAATTGGAAGGCTGGGTGGCAAATAGTATAGAGGTTGCGCACAGAGTAAAAAATACAGCCAATAGTAATCTAAACGTTTTCATGAAAATTCCTCTGCTGTCGCGTCCTCCTAGCTGCGGAATGTGGTGAAATGTTGATCTAAGATATTGGAAAAATTTGAATTTCAACCTAAAGGGTAATTCAAAAGAAAGCCGCCGCAGGAACTTTGCGGCGGTTCGTTGGCGGATCATCTGATGCGCCTAGGCCGGTTCAGGCGTTTCAAGAGCTGCGACGCCGGGCAGTTCCTTGCCTTCCATCCATTCCAGGAAGGCGCCGCCGGCGGTGGAGATATAGGTGAAATCGCCCGCAGCACCTGAGGCGTTCAGCGCCGCCACGGTGTCGCCGCCGCCTG
>NZ_LUKH01001224.1:0-1179 GCF_001593695.1 Leisingera sp. F5
GCATTGACACCGCAGGGCCGGTATTTCGCAGCACAGGCGCAGAAACTGCTGGATCGAGCCAAGCGCCTGGAAGGCCCTGAAGGGGCCGGTTCCGGGCAGCAACGGCTTATGCTGGTCTGTTTCTCGGACCTTGCGCCGTTCCTGCTGGCCCCCGCACTGAAGGCCTTGCGCAAGGCCTTGCCTGGAGTGGAGATCAGACACCGCGCCTGCGGGTTCGAGCCGCTGATCACCGCGCTGACCGAGGGTGAGGCGGATCTGGCCATTACCTATGACCTGGGTTTGGATGCCGGGTTCAGCCGGGTGGAGCTGGACCGGTTTTCGCCTCATGCACTGGTGCCGCCTGAACATCCGCTGGCGGAGCGCAGCCATCTTTCCCTGGCAGAGGTGACGTTGCATCCGCTGGTGTTGTCGCAGGAGGGGCTGTCGGTGCAGCACATGCTGGGGCTGTTCAAGGCGCAGGGACTGGTGCCGCAGATTGCACACCGGGCAGATTCGCTAGAGCTTCTGCGCAGCTTGACGGCCAATGGCGAAGGGGTCGGCATCAGCTACAGCCTGCCGCCTGGCGGGAGGAGTTATGATGGCAAACCACTGTGCGCTGTACGGATCATAGACCAAGCCGCAGAGGAGCCGGTTATTCTTGCGGCGCATACGCAATTGCCGGACGCTTCGCCGGCCTTTAAGGCACGTGAAATTCTGCGCACAGTGCTCAATGCCGGCAGATCAGACCTTGCGCAGGCGGATCACCACATCGACTGAGGCGATCTCCATCCCTTCCGGCGCCTCCGGCAGTTTGTGAATCACCAGTTCTTGTGCGGGCGCGTCGCTGACGCGGCCCTCATCCTCCCAAAAGAAATGCGGATGATCATGGGTGTTGGTGTCGAAATAGCTTTTGGAGCCGTCCAGCGGGATCTCTTGCAGCACGCCGGCGTCGCAAAAGGCGCGCAGAGTATTATAGACAGTGGCCAGCGATACAGCGGCGCCTTTTTTCTTGGCCGACTCGAACAGGCTTTCGGCAGTGATATGGCGGTGTTTGCCGTCGCCGACCAGCAATTCGGCAAGCGCCACCCGCTGCCGGGTGGGTCTTAGCCCGGCCTCTGTCAGCCAGCGGGTGGCTGTGTCTTCGCTGTTTGGCGTCATGAGCAGATCCTGCATCGCGTTGCTGACCGTATATATAGGTGC
>NZ_LUKH01001225.1:0-1179 GCF_001593695.1 Leisingera sp. F5
CGCGCCAAAGGCAGAGGCGCCCAGCACGCGGACGGCATGGTAGTGGGTCAGCGCCACATGGGTGATCGGCTTGTCGGTCACCGAGCGCACACATTCGATTACCTTGTTTGCCAGCCGCGGGGTTGCCTGTGCCTCGACGATCATTACGGAGTCATCGCCGATGATGACGCCTGAGTTCGGATCGCCCTCGGCGGTAAAGGCATACAGCCCCTCGCCGATCTCATCAAAAGTGATCTTCTTTTCGGTCAGGTCCCCTTGGGACGCGAATGCCTTGGCCATATGTCTGTCCTTTCAGCGGTGCGCCAGAGGCTGCTGTGGGAGCCTCCGGCGGGGATATTTTTAGCCAGAAGAAAAGCGGAGCTTATCTTTTGAACGGGTCGTCAAGTGCGGGCAGGACGGTGCCGGTGCAGTCGCCGAACCCGATGGAGTAACCCTTGCCTTTGGCCGCGCCCTTCAAGGTCAGCGTGTCGCCGTCCGCGATGAAGGAGCGCTCCTCACCGGTGTCCAGCGTCAGCGGCTCTTTGCCACCCCAGCTGAGCTCAAGAAGCGATCCACGGCTTTCCTTGGTTGGGCCGGAAATGGTGCCGGACCCCAAGAGGTCGCCTGCATTCATCGGGCAGCCCGAGGTGGTGTGATGCGCCAGCTGCTGCGCGGCGGAGTAGTACATTTCCTTGTAGTTGGTCCGCACGATGGTGGTCGCCTCTTTGCCTTCCGGCGCCATGGTGACCTCCAGGTCGATGTCATACAGCATCGGCCCGCAGTCTTTCAGGTGGTCCAGCAGCTCGACCTCACGTTCCGGCGTGTCGCAGCGGAACGGCTCCAGCGCCGCTTTGGTCACGATCCAGGGGCTGATCGAGTTGGCAGTCGCCTTGGCCTGAAACGGCCCCAGCGGCTGGTATTCCCAGGCCTGGATGTCGCGCGCCGACCAGTCGTTCAGCAGCACATAGCCGAAGATATTGTCGTCCGCTTCCTGCACGGTGATCGGGCCATCGGAAGGGGTGCCGACAATCGCGCCCATTTCCAGCTCGATATCGAACCTTGCGCAGGGCGCCCACCGCGGCTTGTCGTCATTCGGGCCTTTCAGCTGGCCCCAGGGGCGGCGCACATCGGTGCCGGAGACCACCACGGAAGACGCCCGCCCGTTATAGCCGATCGGGATATGCAGCCAGTTCGGCGGCA
>NZ_LUKH01001226.1:0-1179 GCF_001593695.1 Leisingera sp. F5
ATGCAAACCAGATAACTGGGCCGGGCCCCGGGCGATGTGGATGCCAACTCCGCCGTCATACGACGGAGCCCGTTGATCCGTTGCCTTTGCTGCCGGACAAGGAAGTTCCATGTGTGATGCAGTGGCGACAGTGCTTTCTGCTCTGCCGACGCGACCGCAGCAAACAGCATCTCCGGACGGGTCTGGACGTCGCAAATTGCCTCTGTACCGACGTCACCGGCCAACCGCTTCTTTCCGGCTTTGATGGCTTCCTTCGACCATTTGCGGTAATCACCCTGTGATATACCCTCCCGGCGGCGCAGTTGCGAATTTCTGTCCCCGTTACACTGCCCTCTTCAAGGCGGATCTGATCTTCTCATCAAAGGAATACTGCTTGCCGGGCGCCTGCCTGATGTCCTTGACGATCTTCCCGCTATGACTTTTGAGTATCCACTCTCTGGAGCAAACCCTCCGGCTTCCAGCCGGAACTGCTTTAGCGTGAAAGAATCCGGTTGTGGCCTTACCCTTGGAAAAATGAGCCGCAGCCGGGTCGAAGGCTCATTTTTTCAAGGGTAAGGCCATGCAATGTGATACCGGGAAACACTGCGTTTTCTACCACCGCTATCAGATCGTGTGGTCCACCAAATACCGCTATAAGGTGCTGCGCGGGGCGTTGCGCCTGCGGGTGCGCGACATTTGCCGCCAGGTCTGTACTGAGAACGGTGCCGGCCTCTTGCGCGGGGTGCTGTCGAGCGACCACGTGCATATGTTCGTTTCCGTGCCGCCCAAGCTCGCCATTTCGGATCTGGTGCGCAAGATGAAGGGCCGTTCGTCTTGCCGGGCGCAGCGGGAATTTCCGGCGATCCGCAGACGCTACCGGGGCTGCCGGTTCCGGGGGCGGGGGTATTTTTCAACCACCAAAGGAGCGGTCACTGAAGACATCGTACTTCAGTACCTGGAAAACCATATCGCCGAACCTACCGGCGCCAGCCGGTAGCCGTTCAGTATTTTTGAAAAGGTGAAACTGGCAGTCTGGGCTAGGCGCGCTCGTCTGCCTTCACCGCGTCCCAGAGCGCGTCCATTTCGGCCAGATCACTGTCCTCGGGGCGTTTGCCGCGGGCGGCAAGTTTGGCCTCGACGCCTTCAAACCGGCGGGTGAATTTGGCGTTGGCAGCGCGCAGGGCGGCTTCGGGTTCAACC
>NZ_LUKH01001227.1:0-1178 GCF_001593695.1 Leisingera sp. F5
GCCACCGGTCCAGCAATGGACCCTCCCCAAAGCGTGACAGGAGTTCATTGGAGTTTTCCCAGGCATTGCGGCAGGCTGTAGCCGGCCCCTCCGGCCGCTTAAGAAAGGAGGCACCATGTTTCGCCTAGGCTATTTCGTGTCAGCCGGTGCGGCATTGGCCCTTGCTGCCAATCTGGCGTTCACACCACCGGCCGCCGCCCATGATTCAGGCCGTGATACCGCCCGCGCCATTGCCGGGCTGATCGCTCTGGGACTCATCGCAAAGAATCTGAATGACCGTAATGACCGCCACCGCGGCTACACGCATTCATATCAGCCGCGCACCTACTACCGGCCCCATCGCGGCCACGGCCATTACGCCGGCCGCCACCGGAACCATGACCGCGGCATACACCGCCACCGCACCCGTCACGGCGGCTACTACCGGCACCGTCACTGACATCCGGATGCGGTAAAACCTGTTGAGCAGAAACAGACCGTCTGAAACGGCACAGCGCCGCGCGTCAGCGCGGCGCCCGGCCCAAGGCTGCCAGGGGGATCAGCCCGCTGATCACCCGAAGGCGCGGGAGGGCGCCGGCCCCGGATCGAACAGCGCCCGGATCACTTCGCCCGTTTGGCTTCCAGCTCCACCTGCACATCAACGGCAATCCCCAGAGAGCTTTCATCCGGCAGGCTTTTGCCAACGCCGAAATCGAGACGGTCCAGGGTCAGCGTGCCGGCCATTTTTGCCGTGTCTCCCTGCAAATCCAGGCTGAAGGGCAGGGTGACTGGCACCGTCTGCCCCTTGATGGTCAGGGTGCCGGCTGCTTGATACCCCACGGCCAGCTTTTCGATATCCGCCTTGAACAAGGCGGTCGGGAAATTGGCGCCGTCAAAGTAATCGGCGCCCATGGCCTGACCGGCAACCGATCCCAGCTCCAGAGTCGGGATCGACACTGTCACTTCCACATCACCCGCGGGTCCCGGACCAGCAGTTTCATCAAAGTTGATCACGGCGGTCCACTCGCCGAAGCTGCCCGAAATGACGCTGCCCATCTGGGTGACAGACAGGCCCAAATTGCCGGATTGGACCGCCCAGGTTCCCGTTGCCGCAGGGGCCGCAGCCACTACCGGGGCCATGATGCCTCCCGCACCGAGATCCTGCTTCTCGGCCTGGCTTTGACTCTGCCCGCCATAGA
>NZ_LUKH01001228.1:0-1178 GCF_001593695.1 Leisingera sp. F5
GTGGTCGGCCCCAACGCCCGCAAGGTGCTGGAAAAGCTGAACGCGCAGGCAGGCGGCGGCATGGATCTGTCGAAAGAGGCACTGCCGTTCATGGAATGGCGCGACGGGCAGATCGGCGGCTTTGATGCCCGCGCTTACCGGATCTCCTTCTCGGGCGAGCTGTCCTATGAGATCGCGGTTGCAGCCTCGGAAGGTCAGGCGTTCTGGGATGCGCTGATGGAAGCAGGCAAGGAATTCGGCGTCATGCCTTACGGCACCGAGACCTTGCACATCCTGCGGGCTGAAAAAGGCTTCATCATGATCGGCGACGAGACCGATGGCACCGTGATCCCGCAAGATCTGGGTCTGCATTGGGCGATTTCCAAGAAGAAGGAAGACTTCCTTGGCAAACGCGCCCAGCTGCGCAACCACATGGCGGATCCTGACCGCTGGCAGCTGGTTGGCCTGGAAACGGTAGACGGATCCGTGCTGCCGGATGGCGCCTATGCATTGGGTGAAGGCGTCAATGCCAACGGCCAGCGCAACATGATCGGCCGGGTGACTTCGACCTATCATTCCGCGACCCTGGGCCGCGGTATTGCGATGGGCCTGATCAAACACGGTCCCAAGCGGATGGGTGAAGTGGTCGAGTTCCCGGGCACTGATGGCAAGACCTACAAGGCCAAGATCGTTGATCCGGTCTTCTACGACAAGGAAGGGGAAAAGCAGAATGTCTAAGGCTGTTTCCGTACTGAACGGCGCGCAATTCTCCGGCCTGGCCAAGGTCGAGGACGCGGGTCTGCAGGGCATGATCACCCTGCGCGGCGATTTGGAGTCATCGGAGCTGAAGGCGGCTGTCAAAGCTGCCACCGGCGCCGCGGTTCCAGCCCAGGGCAGTATCTCGGTTGCCGAAAACGGCGCCGTTGCCTGGATGTCGCCGGATGAGCTGCTGCTGTTGGTGCCCTATGAGGATGCGGTTTCCAAAACTGCTGAATTGGCAGCGGCGCTGAAAGGCGAACATGCGCTGGCGGCGAATGTCTCTGACGCCCGTGCCTTCTTCCGCGTGTCGGGCGAAGGTGCGCGCGAGGTGCTGGGCAAGGTGAGCCCGGTGGACTTTGACGCAGCGGCATTCAAACCCGGCCAGTTCCGCCGTTCGCGCCTGGCGCAGGTGGCTGGCGCCTACTGGTTGAACGAAGACG
>NZ_LUKH01001229.1:0-1178 GCF_001593695.1 Leisingera sp. F5
TGATCGGCGCGCTTGGCCGGGTCGGCACCGGCGCGGCAGACCTCTGTGAAGCAATGGGGGTCAAAGTCACCAAATGGGACATGAACGAAACCGCAAGCGGCGGCCCTTTCCCGGAGATCCTGGACCATGACCTGTTTCTCAACTGTATCTTCGCCCGGCCCGGCACACCGGTCTTTGTCCCGCGCGAGGCGCTGGCTGCGGACCGCAAGCTGACCGCCATCGGCGATGTCGCTTGCGACCCTGACAGTGACTACAATCCGGTGCCGGTCTATGACCGCGCGACATCGTGGGAGCAACCTGCTCTGCGCGTCGCCGAACACCCGGTGCTGGATGTGATGGCAATCGACAACCTGCCCTCCATGCTGCCGGTGGAAAGCTCCGAGGATTACGCAGCCCAGCTGCTTCCCTCGCTGCTGACCCTCACCGATCTGGACAGCGGCGTCTGGGGCCGGGCCAAGGCCACCTTCCTGGAGCATCTGCCCAAATGACAGGTTTGTCCGTTCACGGAGAGGGCAGCGCCCGTCCGCGGGCGGAAGCAAAGCGCCCGCCCATGGGGGCGGACGGGCGTTGCCCGACCTTTCGGCCGGGGGAAACATTCAAAGATACTCAGCCGAACACCTTGCGCGAGAACCGACGGAACCAGCGTTCCTTGCCGCTTGCGGCGCCACCCGGCACCTGTTCCGCCTGGGCGGCGATGCCGGCAGTATCCACCACCGTCTTGCCGTCCTGAAATTGCAGCCGGTAAAGGTCGGCATAGGTGCCGCCGCGCGCCAGCAGCTCTTCGTGGGTGCCCTGATCCAGCACCCGGCCGCGATCCATTACCACGATCTTGTCGGCGTTGCGGATGGTCGACAGCCGGTGCGCGATCACCAGCGTGGTGCGCCCGCCCGCCAGCTTATCCAGCGCCTGCTGCACCACCTTCTCGGATTGCGCATCCAAGGCCGAGGTGGCCTCGTCCAGCAGCAGCACCGGCGTATTGCGCAGCAAGGCGCGGGCAATCACCACCCGCTGGCGCTGGCCGCCAGACAGGGCTGATCCGCGCGGCCCGACACGTGTCTCCAGCCCATGCTCCAGCTTGGGCAGGAAATCCGCCACATGCGAGGCCTCAAGCGCGGCTTGCAGCTCTGCGTCGGGCACATCGGTGCGGCCCAGCACGATATTCTCAAGCAGGGTTTCGT
>NZ_LUKH01001230.1:0-1175 GCF_001593695.1 Leisingera sp. F5
GGTGTCGGCGGCGGCAATCCCGGCATCTTCATGCACGGGCCGACCTATATGGCCAACCCGCTGGCCTGTGCCGCGGCCAAGGCCTCGCTGGATTTGCTGACCGGGCAGGACTGGCGCGGCACAGTTTCGGCAATTGCAGAGCAGATGCAGGCCGAGCTGGCCCCGGCGCGCGATCTGCCCAATGTGGCGGACGTGCGGGTGCTGGGCGCGATTGGCGTCATCGAGATGAAACACGCGGTGTCTGCGGATGAGGCCCATGCCCGGGTGCACGACATGGGCGTGTTTCTGCGTCCCTTCGGCAAGAATATCTATACCATGCCGCCGTTCATCACCACGCCGGATCAGCTCAGCGAAATCACCGCAGGCATGCTGCGGCTGGCGCGGGAGCTCTGAGCCATGGAGTTCCGCTGGCTAAAACAGAACAATGCAGCCGAGGCCATCGTGGTCTTCGGCGGCTGGGCTGTGGGGCCGGAAGTGTTCTGGCACTTGGACGGTGCGCAGGACATCCTGTTTGCCAGCGATTACACCGATCTGAACACTGAGCTGCCGGATCTGTCCGGCTATGACCGGGTCAGCCTCTTGGCCTGGTCTTTTGGTGTGGCCGCTTATGCCCACTGGCAGCAGGGGCGGCCTGACCCGTTCCAGCGCAAGACGGCGGTGAACGGCAGCCTGCAGCCAGTGAACCGCGGTGCGGGCATTCCGCCTGCGGTCTTCCGCAGGACAATGGAGATGCTGAGCCTGGAAAGTTACCAAAGCTTTCTGACCCGCGTGTTCGGCGTTGCGCAAGCGGCAGAAGCGCTGGATGTGCCGACCCGCCGGGCTGAGCTGCTGGCCGTGGAGCAGCGCGGAGACGCGCCGCAGACGCGCTTTGACAAGGTCTGGATCAGCTCCGGCGACAAGATCTTTCCGCCCGCCAATCTGCTGCGGGCCTGGGCCGGGCGCAATGTTGCGGACCTGGACGCGCCGCATGCGCCGTTTGACCGATTTGCACAGTGGGAGGAGCTGTTCTGATGAAGGACATGCAGCCCCCGCAACTGGATCAGACCCGTGTGCGCCAAAGCTTCCGCCGCGGGCTGGACAGCTATCACCGCGCGGCAGCTGTTCAGGAAGATATCGCCCGGCGGCTGGCGGAGCTGCTGCAGGCGCAGGGTGCACCGCGGCGGTTCCAGACCGCG
>NZ_LUKH01001231.1:0-1175 GCF_001593695.1 Leisingera sp. F5
CATCGCCGACCTTTTGGAACAGATCGATGCCAGCGACCGGGCGCGGCTGATCCGCCTCTATGACCGTGAGTTCGACGGTGAGATCCTGTCCGAACTGGACGAGTCGATCCGTGAAGAGGTTATCGAAACGCTGAACCCGCTGGTTCTGGCCGATGCGGTCCGGGAGATGGAAAGCGACGATGTCGTAGACCTTCTCGAAGACCTTGAGGTGCCGCAGCAGGAAGCCATCCTGGATGCGCTTGAAGACGCCGATCGGGTCGCGGTTGAGCAATCTCTGAGTTATCCGGAAAACTCCGCCGGCCGCTTGATGCAGCGCGAAGTGGTGATGGCACCCGAGCATTGGAATGTCGGCCAGGCCATTGATTTCATGCGCAACTCAGATGATCTTCCAGAGCAGTTCTATCACGTGGTCCTGGTTGATCCGCGTCTGCATCCGATTGGCAATGTCACCCTTGGCCGGATAATGGCCACCAAGCGTGAAGTGCCGCTGAGCGAACTGGTCGAGGACACCTTTCAGGTGATCCCCGCCGATCAGGACGAGGAAGACGTGGCCTATGCCTTTAACCAGTACCACCTGATCTCGGCGCCCGTGACCGACGCTGAGGGGCGTCTGGTCGGTGTGATCACCATCGACGACGCGATGATTGTGCAGGACGAAGAACACGAAGAAGACATCCTGCGTCTGGCTGGTGTGGGCGAGGAAAGCTCGCTGGCGGACCGGGTGATCGAAACAACCAAACGCCGTTTCCCCTGGCTGGCGGTGAACCTGGTCACGGCGATACTGGCCTCGCTGGTGATTGCGCAGTTTGAAGCAACCATTACGCAGTTCGTGGCCCTTGCGGTGCTGATGCCGATTGTCGCATCAATGGGCGGCAATGCCGGTACCCAGTCGCTGACGGTTGCGGTGCGCGCGATTGCGACCCGCGACCTGACCGGCTCCAACGTCTGGCGGGTGATCCGGCGGGAAGTGCTGGTGGGGCTGGTCAACGGGGTGATCTTTGCCATTGTGATGGGTCTGGTGGGCCTCGCTTGGTTCGGCTCGCCGATGCTGGGGGTCGTGATTGCCGTCGCTATGGTGATCAATCTGGTCGTGGCGGGGCTGGCGGGCACGGTGATCCCGGTTCTATTGGAGAAAGCCGGAATTGACCCGGCGCTGGCCTCAGGCGCATTTGTGA
>NZ_LUKH01001232.1:0-1175 GCF_001593695.1 Leisingera sp. F5
GCGTTATTCTGGGTGTGGCGCGGATGAACGGGGTGCTGGAAACCGATTATCAGAACCGCATCATCCGGGTGCAGACCGGGCGCACCAATCTGAGTGTTTCCGGCGCAGTGGAGGAGGAAGACTTCTTCTATGCGCCCGACCCGTCCTCGCAGCTGGCTTGTGCCATCGCGGGCAATATCGCCATGAACTCGGGCGGGGCGCATTGCCTGAAGTACGGGGTGACGACGAACAATCTGCTGGGAGTGACCCTGGTGATGATGGACGGCACTGTAGTGGACATCGGCGGTGCACATCTGGACGCCGGGGGCTTGGACCTGCTCGGGGTGATCTGCGGCAGTGAAGGCCAGCTGGGCGTGGTGACAGAGGCCACCCTGCGCATCCTGCGCAAGCCCGAAGGCGCGCGGCCCATTCTGGTCGGCTATGACAGCAATGAGGTGGCAGGGGCCTGTGTCTCGGACATCATCAAGGCAGGCGTCTTGCCGGTCGCCATCGAATTCATGGACCGGCCCTGCATTGAGGCCTGCGAGGCATTTGCCAAGGCAGGTTACCCAAAATGCGAGGCGCTGCTGATCATTGAGGTTGAGGGCAGCCCGGCGGAGATAGACCACCAGCTGGGGCTGATCATTGAAATTGCCCGGTCCCACAATCCGGTAGAACTGCGCGAAGCCGGCGATGCGGACGAGGCCGCCCGCATCTGGCTGGGCCGCAAGTCGGCTTTTGGCGCCATGGGGCAGATCAACGACTACATGTGTCTCGATGGCACTATCCCAGTGTCCTCGCTGCCGTTTGTGCTGCGCCGGATCGGCGAGATGAGCCGGGAGTTCGGGCTGGATGTGGCCAATGTGTTCCATGCAGGCGACGGCAATATGCACCCGTTGATCCTGTTTGACGCCAACAAGCCTGGCGATCTGGAAACCTGCGAGGCTTTTGGTGCTGAGATCCTGAAGCTCTGTGTCGAAGCGGGCGGCTGTTTGACCGGCGAGCACGGGGTGGGGATCGAGAAACGCGATCTGATGCTGTACCAATACACTGCCGAGGACCTTGAGGCGCAGTTGAAGGTCAAGGATGTGTTCGACCCGAAGTGGCTGCTCAATCCGGCCAAAGTGTTTCCACTGTCAGCGACCCAAGATCGCCGGGACGTGGCGCTGGCTGCTGAATAATGGGGGCTTTGCCCC
>NZ_LUKH01001233.1:0-1173 GCF_001593695.1 Leisingera sp. F5
GCCGGTCCAGGCGGCGAACATCGTGTTCAATCACATCCATCAGCTTCTCGCGCTGGTCTTCACGGTGAACCATGCGCAACGTGCCGACCGCCGACTGCAGGCTGGCCAGGGGGTTTTTGATCTCATGCGCCACGTCGGCTGCAAACTGTTCGTTGCTGTCGATCCGGGAGTACAGCGCCTTGACCATCCCGCGCAGAGCCCGGCTGAGACGGCCGATTTCATCCGGCCGGGCAGACAGATCCGGAATCCGGATCCGTCCCGGGTTAGACTTGCGGCTGCCGCGCTCGCGGCCAAGTTCGGCAGCCTCGGCGAGATCGGCCAGCGGGTTGGCGATGGTCGAGGCCAGCACCAAGCTTAACCCGACCGAGACCAGCAGGGCGACGACAAACATCTGCAGCACGCGCTCCTGCTCGCCGCGCACCAAAGCGTCCACCTCGCCGGTGGGGGACGTCAGCGCGATAACGCCGACTGCCCTGCCGTTATGCATGATCGGCGTCGCCGCAGAGATCACCCGGCTGCCAGTGGTGTCCACCACAGTTTCAACGCCGGTGCCGCCGTTCATCGCCCGGTCGACCAAACCGCCCAGCCGTTCCTCTAAGGACGGACCCAGCGCGGCGGAACCAGCAGCCGCCGCCTCGCCGCCATCAGCAATGCCCCAAATGGCCGACAGCGCATCGCTGATCAGCGTGCGGCTTCGGCCGCTGTCATTCAACACGTTCAGGGCATCGCTGCGGTCCACGCCCTTGATACTGGAAATCAGATTGCCGGTGGTGTCGAACACAAAGGCTTCGACGCCGCCGCGCAGGCTAAGCCGCGCCAGGGTGTCCTCGACCTGGATGCCGTCACCTGCCGCGAAGCTGACCGCGCCTGCGGCCGGCATTTCGGCCTCAAAGACATCCGCCGCCAGCATGGCTTCGGAGACCAGAGTGCCCGCCCGCTGCTGCACCAGGCTTTGACGCGAGGAATTCAGGTACAGGATCCCGGTGACCAGAATGATCAATGCGATCAGGTTGAAAGTGATGATCTTCCGGGTCAGCGGCGAGCCTTTGAGCGACAAAAGCCCCCGGCGCGCGCGCTTGACCTGCATCTCCCGCGTGACCGATTGCTCGGGGGTGACCCAGTCTTCCCCTAGAACAACATCGCCGTCCTGCTGGCGTTGCGTAATGCTGGTAT
>NZ_LUKH01001234.1:0-1172 GCF_001593695.1 Leisingera sp. F5
GGAATGCACCGACCTGCCGCCTTATGCCCATGCGCTGCAGGCCGCGCTGAACCGGCCGGTGTTTGACATCATAACGCTGTCGGAGATGGTGCACCGGGCTGCGCTGCGCGCGCCGTTTTCGGGCTTCATCACCTGAGGCGGCGAGAGGCGCGCCCGCTCATGCGGGCGAACGGGTGCTGCCCGGTGTGATGCCGGGCGAATTCGCACAGAGATTTCCAACCCTCAGCCCCGGAATTTTTTGCATGCTCCAGCCCGGCAACCGCCAGATTCCACCAAGCGGTGCCAGGAAATAGGCCGACACCGCAGTGGCGATGGCAAACACACCCGCCGCGCAGGTCACGGTCACCTGAGTAAAGCTCAGCAGTGTGAAATGCTCCGGCAGCACAATCAGCATGGTGGGCGCGTAGACAAACACCATCGGCACCATCAGTTTGCCCAGACCCAGGGTGAAGGCGTTCAGCCCGGTGCGGAACGGGTTCGATCCCGCAATCCCCGCCGCCGCATAAGCCGAGGCGCAGACCGGTGGGGTGATCTCGGAGATCACCCCATAATAAAGCACGAACATATGGGTGGCGAGCGGCGGCACGCCCAGCTGGCTGAGGGCCGGCGTCGCAACCGCCACCAGCATGATATAGAGCGCGGTGGTCGGCAGGCCTGCTCCCATCAGGATACAGGCCATGGCGATCAGCACCAGCGACAGGAACTGCTGGATCGACGGCTGGCTGAACGCCTCGATGGTGGTCCAGTCCAGCAGCGGCGCAATTGCCGTGGCCATATCCGCCGCACCGCCGGTGACCATGAAGCCAAGCCGGAAGCCGACGCCGGTAGTGTTGATCACACCAACCACGATGCCCACCGCAGCCGAGGCCGCGCCCACTGCCAGCGCGTATTGCACACCAACATGGAAGCTGTCGAACAGGTCGCGGAAGCTTTGCCGTTCATTGCGGTGCAGGCAGCCGACCAGCGTCAGCGCCGCCAGCATCCCGGCCATCACCGGCGTGTAGCCCTCACCGGAATAGGGCGAGGCTTTCCAGAATATGAACCCGAGCAGCGCCAGCGGCACCAGCAGGGTTGCGGGTTTGTCAAAGGCGCAGAAGCCGACGACCACACACAGGCTAAGGCCGATAAAGGCCGCCATGTTCGGCGAATAGCCCGAGAACAGCACCAGAAGC
>NZ_LUKH01001235.1:0-1172 GCF_001593695.1 Leisingera sp. F5
GCGACATCAAATGCAGTGATCCCCGCCGCCACCAGATTGGACAGCACAGCAGGGTGCGGGTTGGCCTTCACCGCATAGGTCACCAGCCCTGGAAACCCCCGCTGAAAACGCCCCGCAACCTCGTGCAATACCCGCGGCGAGAAATACAGGATCGGGTGATCCGGTGCGCTGCGGGCCAGGTGGGATTCAGGGGAAAGCCAAAGCGGTGGAATTTGCTGCATCAGGAAAAGCCTCGTTTGTTTTGCATATTTTCCGACAAATTTCCGTCGATTCCGCTCGTCACTTTTCCTATAGTGACGAGAATTGACGTCAAATCGCAGGAACAACATGCAAACCGACGATACTGATCAGCGTCTTGTCACCCTGTTGCGGGAAAACGCCCGCCGTCCGGTGGCGGAGCTTGCCCGGCATCTGGGGCTGGCCCGCACCACGGTACAGGCGCGGATCGAACGGCTGGAAACAACCGGGGTGATTACAGGCTATACGCTTAAATCCTCCGCCGCCTCCCGCCCGCCGCTGCAAGCCACGGTGCTGATGTCGATTGAGCCGCGCTCGGGGCCTGAGGTGCTCGCCCGCCTGCGCAGCCTGCCTGGAGTAGAAGTCGTGCATACCACCTCAGGACGGTTTGATCTTCTGGCTCAGGTGGTGGCGCAAAGCACGACCGAGCTTGACAACACCATCGACCACATCGCCGAGGCCCGTGGCGTGCGGTCCTCTGAGAGCCTAATCCATCTGGCGACAAAACTGGACCGGACCGGGCAGTAATAGTCAGACGGTCCTCACATACTCCAGCAGCCAGTCCCGGAACAGCCGTGCTGCCGGGCGCAGGGCGCCGCGGTCGGGATAGATCAGGTGGTAGGCCTCCTGCCCCGGCACCGCGACGTCCGGCAGGCAGCGCACCAGCCCGCCTGCGCTGACCGCCGCGTCCGACGCAGGTGCGCGCGCCAGCGCAATCCCCATACCCTGCGCCGACAGCTCTGCCGCCATCAGGGAGTTGTCGGCAAAGAAATAGCGCGCTTGTCCGTGCGAGAGCCGCAAGGCCTCAAACAGCTGCACCCAGCTGGCCCGATGGGTCGAGACTTCAATCAGCGGAAAGCGGAACAGATCCTGCGGGGTCCGGACCTGGGCCGCAATCTCTGGCGGAGCCACCGGATACAGCACCTCGCGCAATA
>NZ_LUKH01001236.1:0-1172 GCF_001593695.1 Leisingera sp. F5
TGGGGGCCGCGGCGATGCTCTTGGCCGTGACCGCCCTCTGGGGATAACCAGACAGGAAAAGCTATGCGGAAAGTCTCGATTTTCGGCGCGACAGGCTCAATCGGCCAGAACACTATCGATCTGATCCGCCGCGCGCCGGACGCTTATGACGTGGTGGCGCTGACCGGCGGCGCCAATATCGCACGGCTGGCCGCGGACGCCGCCGCATTGCGGGCTGATGTCGCGGTCACTGCCTATGAAGACCGGTTGCCGGATCTGCGCGCGGCGCTGGCAGGCACCGGTGTCGAGGCTGCAGCAGGGCAGGCGGCGCTGGTGGAGGCTGCCGCGCGGCCTGCGGATTGGATTATGTCGGCCATCGTTGGCGCGGCGGGCCTTGCGCCGGGGCTGGAGGCGCTGAAACACGGCACCACACTGGCGCTGGCCAACAAGGAATCGCTTGTCTGTGCGGGCGCGTTGTTGCTGGAGACTGCCGGGCAATACGGCGCCCGGCTGTTGCCGGTAGACAGCGAGCATTCGGCGGTGTTCCAGGGGCTTGCGGGCGAAGACATTGATGCGGTTGAGCGGATCATCATCACCGCCTCTGGCGGGGCATTCCGCGATTGGCCGCTGGAAGATTTGCCCGATGCAAGCCTGGCACAGGCGTCTTCGCATCCCAATTGGGATATGGGTCAGCGGATCACTATCGACAGCGCGTCGATGTTTAATAAGGCATTGGAAGTCATTGAAACGCGGGAATACTTCGGTGTTCGGCCTGAACAGATCGAGGTGCTGGTGCACCCCGAATCTCTGGTCCACGCGCTGGTTGGCTTCAATGACGGTGCGCTGATGGCGCATCTGGGCGCGCCGGACATGCGGCACGCCATCGGTTACGCGCTGCATTGGCCGGAACGCCAGGATCTGCCGGTGGAACGGCTGGACCTGGCCCGTATCGGCCAGCTGAACT
The DNA here is from genome assembly GCF_001593695.1 of Leisingera sp. F5. Classification (NCBI taxonomy): domain Bacteria; kingdom Pseudomonadati; phylum Pseudomonadota; class Alphaproteobacteria; order Rhodobacterales; family Roseobacteraceae; genus Leisingera; species Leisingera sp. F5. The sequence continues at coordinate 944 of NZ_LUKH01001236.1, forward strand.
TCCGTGCTCCGGACCCGGCCCGCTATCCGGCACTGCACCTGGCCTATGAGGTAATGGAACGCGGCGGTATGATGGGCGCAGCCTTCAACGCGGCTAAGGAACAGGCGCTGGATGACTTCATCGCAGGCCGCATCCGGTTTACCGATATGGCGGCTGTCACCGAGACCGCGCTAGAGCGCATGTCAGCGGAACGTGACCTCATTGATGCCGCAATGACACTTGATAACGT
>NZ_LUKH01001237.1:0-1168 GCF_001593695.1 Leisingera sp. F5
CCCCCGCCTGCAGGTGGAGCACCCGGTGACCGAGGCGATCTTTGGCGTCGACTTGGTGCGCGAACAGATCCGGGTGGCCGAAGGCCTGCCGATGTCGTTCACCCAGGACGATCTGGAGATCAACGGCCACGCCATCGAGGTCCGGATCAACGCCGAGAAACTGCCGAACTTTGCCCCCTGCCCCGGCAAGATCACCCAGTACCACGCCCCCGGCGGGTTGGGTGTGCGGATGGATTCAGCACTTTATGACGGCTACTCGATCCCGCCATACTACGACTCGCTGATCGGAAAGCTGATCGTGCATGGCCGCGACCGGACCGAGGCGCTGGCCCGGCTGAACCGCGCCCTGGGCGAGCTGATCATCGACGGCATCGACACCACGGTGCCGCTGTTCCATGCGCTGCTGCAAGAACAGGACATCCACACCGGCGACTATGGCATTCACTGGCTGGAACGCTGGCTGGAAGAAAACCAGCCCGGATAAATTCAGCGGGGCGCGCCACTGGCTGCGCCTCGTTTTACATTTGCCCGCATTTTCCCGTTATACTGGCCAACACCATGAGCTTGACTGCGGATCTGTTACTGCACGCCTATTCTGCCGGTGTTTTCCCGATGGCCGAACACCGCGACGACCCCGAAGTGTTCTGGGTCGACCCCAAGCGGCGTGGCATCCTGCCGCTGAACGGGTTCCGCATCTCACGCTCACTGGCCAAACGGATCCGCAACGGCGGCTTTGAAATCACCGTGAACCGGGATTTCGGCGGCGTGGTGGACGGCTGCGCCGATCGGGCGGAAACCTGGATCAACGGCGAAATCCGCGACCGCTATCTGGATCTGCACCTGATGGGCAACGCGCATTCGCTTGAGGTTTGGCAGGACGGTGTTCTGGCCGGCGGCACCTATGGTGTCTCGCTGGGCGGCGCCTTTTTCGGCGAGAGTATGTTCTCTCGCCGCCGGGATGCCTCCAAAGTGGCGCTGGCCTATCTGACGGACAGGCTGCGGCAGGCCGGCTACAGGCTGTGCGACACCCAGTTTCTGACCGCGCATCTTGCGTCTCTTGGCGGGATTGAAGTCACCCGCGCGCGCTACCGGGCTTTACTGCACGAGGCCCTGAAGACGGATGCGGATTTTGCCCGGCCGGCTGTGCCCGGGCCTCAGCTGCTGCTGC
>NZ_LUKH01001238.1:0-1168 GCF_001593695.1 Leisingera sp. F5
GGACTATCAGGACAAGCTGATGCCACTGCACGAGGCGATCTTTATTGAACCCGGCCTGGTGGGTGCAAAATATGCGCTTAGCAAACTGGGTATGTGTTCCGAAGAGGTTCGTTCGCCTTTGACTGGGCTTGAGGATAGTACCAAAGCCGCGATTGATGCTGCCATGGCGCATGCAGGCATCCTGTAAGGTCTCAATTGTAGATCTATTAATTCAAAAGGCGGCCCTCCCATCGGAGCGCCGCCTTTTTATTGCGCTGGGATCCGCCGTTCATCTGGCCAGAAATACCCCAGGGGTGAATTGGCCCCTGGGGGCCAAGAGGGGGCAGCGCCCCCTCACCATATTCATTTCAGGCCGGGCGTGCCGTCGAATTTCTTTTCGATGTCGTTCCAGCAGTCGATGTAGTCATCCTGCAGCGGCGCTTCCTTGGCAGCAAATGCGGTCAGATGCTGCGGGAAGCGGGTCTCGAACATGAAGGACATGGTATTCTCCAGCTTTTCCGGGCCGAGGTTGGAATTCGACGCGCCCTCGAATGCGTTCTTGTCTGGTCCATGCGGCAGCATCATGTTGTGCAAGGACATGCCGCCTGGCACAAATCCTTGCGGTTTGGCGTCGTACTGGCCGTAGATGTTGCCCATCAGCTCCGACATGATGTTCTTGTGATACCACGGCGGGCGGAAGGTATTCTCCGCCACCATCCAGCGCTCGCGGAACAGCACAAAGTCGATGTTGGCGGTGCCCGGCACACCCGACGGTGCGGTTAGCACGGTAAAGATCGACGGGTCCGGGTGGTCGAACAGGATCGCCCCCACCGGGCAATAGGTGGTGAGGTCGTATTTGTAGGGCGCGTAGTTCCCGTGCCAGGCCACCACATCCAGCGGGGACTGGCCGATCTGGGTTTCGTGGAATTGACCGCACCATTTGATCGTCACTTTCGAGGGCACTTCCTTGTCCTCGTATGCTGCCACGGGTGCCTTGAAGTCACGCGGGTTTGCCAAGCAGTTGGCACCGATGGGCCCCCGGCCCGGCAATTCGAATTTCTGACCGTAGTTCTCGCAAACAAATCCACGTGCCGGGCAGGGGCCCTGTTGGCGCTAATTGCTTGGCGAACCCACGTGATTTCAAATCGCCGGTTGCTGCTTTAAAGCAGCAACCGGCGATTTGAAATCA
>NZ_LUKH01001239.1:0-1167 GCF_001593695.1 Leisingera sp. F5
GACAAGTTCCAAGCGGAGAACAATCTGATGACCGAAATTCTTGGCAGCACCGCACCGGCGGGTGATCTGATCAAAGACGTGACCGAAGCCACTTTTATGCAGGACGTTGTCGAAGCGTCGATGCAGGCGCCGGTGATTGTCGATTTCTGGGCGCCCTGGTGTGGCCCGTGCAAAACCCTTGGCCCGATGCTGGAGGCGGCTGTCACCAAGGCCAAGGGCGCCGCGACCATGGCCAAAATCAACGTGGACGAAAACCAGCGCCTGGCGCAGGCACTGGCGCAGCAGGGGCTGCCGCTCCAGTCGATCCCCACCGTGGTTGCCTTTGTAGAGGGCCGCCCGGTCGACATGTTCCAAGGGGCTCTGCCGGCATCGGAAATCGAGGCATTTGTGAACAAGGCCATCGAGGCAGGGGGCGGATCAGCCGACGGCGGTCTGGGCGAAGCCCTGGAAGCGGCCGAACAGATGCTGACTGAGGGTGCCGTGGCGGATGCCGCGCAGACCTTTGCCGCAATCCTGGGCGAAGATGACAAAAATGCCGCGGCTTACGGCGGATTGGCACGCGCGCATATCGCGCTCGGCGATCTGGATCAGGCGGAGGCCGTTTTGAATGGCGCACACGCCGAGATTGCGGATGCCCCCGAGATTGAAGCCGCGCATGCGCAGATTGCCCTGGCGCGGCAGGCCGAGAACGCTGGCCCGGTGGGGGAATTGCGGGCTTCGGTGGACGCCAGACCGGATGACTTGCAGGCGCGTTTCGACCTGGCGCAGGCGCTTCATGCAGCAGGAGATGCGGAAGCGGCAGTAGATGAGTTGCTGGAGCTTTTCCGCCGTGACCGCGAGTGGAACGAAGGCGCGGCCAAGGTGCAGCTCTTCACCATTTTTGATGCGCTCAAGCCAAACGATCCTGTGGTTCTTAACGGGCGCCGGAAGCTTAGCTCAATGATATTTGCCTAAGACCGGGGCAGCACTACACTCTGTCCCATGATCCAACCAGCTGATCTGCCGGACACGATTGCCGTGTTCCCATTGCCCGGGGCGCTTTTGCTGCCCCGGTCGCGCTTACCGCTGCATATCTTCGAGCCGCGCTACCTGCAGATGCTCGAAGATACTCTCAAAACGCGTCAGCGGCTGATTGGCATGGTGCAGCCCTGTCCGGGTCCGCAAGGG
>NZ_LUKH01001240.1:0-1167 GCF_001593695.1 Leisingera sp. F5
CCGCCTGAAACCCGCCGGACACCGAGCGCGCCATCAGTGCCAGCCAAACCGGGCCAGGCGTTAGAAACAGGATCAGCAAGGCCCCCGCATAGAGGGTAAGATCCCAGGCTGAGACCGTCATATTTGCAGAACCTCCGACGTGCCGCCACTGTCAGAGACTTCCAGCAACTGCGCCCGGCCTGCCAGTTCACCAAACAGCTCCGGCCCGGTGCCCGTCATCCAAGCCTGGGTTCCCAAAGCGCAAATCTCGTCATACAGGGCAGCGCGGCGGCCAGCGTCCAGATGCGCGGCAACCTCATCCAAAAGCAGGATCGGCGGCGCGCCTTCCCGCTGCGCCAGCGCCCGCGCGTTGGCCAGGATCAGCGACACCAGCAGCGCTTTCTGCTCGCCGGTCGAACAATCCTTGGCCGGGATACCCTTGGCCTGATAGGTGCCGATCAAATCTGTCCTGTGCGGTCCGACAAGGGTCCTTCCTGCCGCGAGATCCCGAAACCGGCTTTCCTCCAGCGCCTCTTTGAAGTCCGCCTCAGAAGACGGCATGCTGCCTTCCGATTGCAGCAGCTCCAGCTCAGCCGCCGGAAAGGCGGTTTCCGCCTCCGCCTGCGCCATTTGCAGCAGATCCACCGACTGCACGCGGGCGGTGTGGATCCGGTGCCCGGCGGCGGCCATCCGCTCTTCCAGTACCCGGTACCAGCCGGCATCACGCACCTGTTCCTTCAACAGCCGGTTACGTTCCCGCATTGCTTTTTCATAGGCCAGCGAGGCCTCGGCATGGGCGGGCTCGAAGCTCAGCGCGATCCGGTCCAGAAACCGGCGCCGTCCTTCGGCAGCTTCTATCCACAACCGGTCCATCGCCGGGATCAGCCAGACCACCTCATAGGCCTGCGAGGGTGCCCGCAGTTCACCCTTCAGTTTCCACCCGAGCGCTTCGGGCTGGCGCGCCATGTCGGCGGCACTGGCGCGGCGCAACCCGCGGCCCGGCGAGAACAGAGACACGGCTTCCAGGATATTGGTCTTGCCCGCGCCATTGCTGCCGTGAATGGCCACCGGGCGACCGTCCAAATGCATTTCCGCCCGCAAATGCGAGCGGAAATGGGACAGGGTCAATGCGGTCAGAGCCAGCACGCAGGCGCCCTCTTCCTCTTGCTAAAAATATCCCCGCCGGAG
>NZ_LUKH01001241.1:0-1166 GCF_001593695.1 Leisingera sp. F5
TCTCACGGGCAGCACAGATTCAGGAACAGCAGTGGGAGCGGGCAGGGCGGCCGCATCCCGGTGAATATTCAGGCGATTGCAGCCGGTTCTGGCTGTTGGCCGGTGTCGGATCCGAGGGGCGTCTGCTGAATGCGTCGCGGCGCGCTGCCCGGCAGCTTGTCAGCGGCGGAGATCTTCCCGCGGCCATGGGGCTGACGCGGGCCGCAACAGACCGGTGGAGCATCTTTCTGGAACAGGTGCGCGAGGGGGAGTTTGCCTGGCAGGATGTTCTGTTTCTCGGCACCGGCCGCCCGGGCGAGCGGTTTTTATGCCGCCCTGTCAGGCTGGAAGGGCCAGACGGACCTGTCGCAGCCGTCATGGCGGAGCGGCTGGATTGTGAATGGAGCGCAGAGGCAGCAGGCCCCGTTGCTGCTGCCTTCGGGCTGCAGAAATCCGATCTTGACCCGCTGAAGACGGTGATGAGTGGCGCCGGCGGCCGGGTGGCAGCGGAGCTAGAGCAGATTGCGGCCAGCGCCGGGGCGCCGGGAATGGCAGAGCTGATCCGGCTCGCCGCATTCCTGATCAACGAGTATGTGCGGGATTTGAAAATTGCCCGGGGCGAGCTGCTGCCGCCAGCTGAGGAAATTGAAGACAGAAACGGGCGGCGCAGCCAGTTTTTCCGGTTTGGCGCGGATACCGGACAGCCGGTGATATTTGTGCACGGGATTATGGACGGGATAGTGCCGCTGCAGCGCCTGCAGCCGCAGCTTAGGACACTGGGATTCCGGGTCTACGCGCCGATGCGCGGGGGCTACGGCGGCTCGGCGCCGCTGCCGCGCGGGCAGGACCCGGTGGATGCCTTTGTGCAGCAATTGGATGCGCTGATCACCCGCGAAAACCTGCAAAGACCGGTATTGCTCAGCCACCGGGGCGGCGCATTGTACGGCTGCGCGGCAGCCAACCGGCTGCACAGCCGGATCTCCGGGCTGGTGGCCGTAGCCTCGAACTGTTCAATCACCTCGCCGCGGCAGTTCTCCGGCCTCAGCGGTTATGCCTGGCTGGTTGCCTTTTCCGCTGCCCGTGCCCGCTGGATGCTGCCCGTGCTGATGAAGGCCTGGTCAGGGGCCTTGCACTGGTACGGGCACAAGGCGCTGCTGAAAGTCCAGACTGCGCGCAACAGCCGGGAG
>NZ_LUKH01001242.1:0-1165 GCF_001593695.1 Leisingera sp. F5
CTATTACACCCGCCGCCGCATCGCCTCGCTGCGCTATGAAAGCAGCAATGAAACCGGCCTCTGGGACCCTTCGGCGACCTTTGGTTTCTCCGACATCAACGTTGACCGCCCTTCCGATCCGTTCGGCGATTCCACTTCCACCAGTTCAAACACCTACTCGCTGACGTTGCAGAACGATTTCCACCTGTCCGACAGCAACACGATCACGGCCGGCGTGGATTATCAGGTCCGCGAAAGCACGGTGAAGGCCACCTGGGTCAACGGGCTGACCGGGGAGGAAAGCAAGAACTTCGGCGTCTTCGCCCAGGCCCGGCTTGAACCCACCAACCGCCTCAGCGTTTCTGCCGGCGTCCGCTATGATTGGCAGGACTTCACCGGCCAGGATTTCGCCCAGTCCGGCACCCCGTTCACCGATTCCCCGTCCGGGGCAAGCGGCAACCTGTCACTGGTTTATGACGTGACCGACTCGCTGTCGCTGCGGGCCGGCTATTCCAACGTCTTTGGCGGTTACGATCTGGAAGACAACTTCCTGTTCTATCAGGCCTGGAACTATGCGGGCCTGCGGGCCTCGCGCGCTAAGAACATCATCCTTGGTGCCGACTGGCAGCGCGGCAACTGGACATTGGGCGGCGAGCTGTTCAAGACCAATATCGGCAATGTCCGCGGTGTCACCCGGACCGGTGCTGTCGTCGGCAACGACTTCGAAAGCAAAGGCTTCAACCTGGCCGCAACCTATGGCTGGGACAGCGGCTTTGCCCGCTTCACCATGAACAGCAGCGACATCGAATTCAACGGCCAGCCGGCGGAGAGCTTCTTTGTCGTCGACTCGGGCACTCCGATCGGCAAAGTTCTGGCCTTTGAGGTGCAGCAGGAAATCCCAACCATGAATCTGCTGGTCGGCGGCAGCGTCGAGGCCGGCCTGTCGAACGACAATGGCGTCTATGAAACCTACACCCAAAAGCAGGAAAGCTATCAGGTTCTGAACCTCTTCGCCGAATACAGCCCGCCATCCCTTGGCAACGTCACCATCCGGGCGGCCATCGACAACGTGTTCGACACCCAATACGCCGACCGGGCCACCTATGGCACCGAATACACCGCTGCGTCGCTGACCTCGATCAAGGAACCGGGCCGCAATATCTCGGTTGTTGCCACCCTTAAGTTC
>NZ_LUKH01001243.1:0-1165 GCF_001593695.1 Leisingera sp. F5
TCTGGAAACCTTCCAGTGGGAGTTCAGTCCCGACACCTCGCGTCCGCTGAAGCTTGAATTCTTCTGTGAAGGCAAAACCTATAATCTGGCCGGTATCATCGAAAGCAACCGCCACCTGTTCTGCGCAACCGAAGAGGCGACGATCTTTATCCTGGGGTCCGACCGGCTGGGCCGCGACATCTTCAGCCGCGTTTCCTATGGTGCGCAGCTGTCGCTTACTGTGGGGCTGATCGGCATTTCCGTGTCCTTCGTCCTTGGCATCTTCTTTGGCTCAATGGCCGGGTATTTCGGCGGCAAAACCGATTGGCTGATCAACCGGGTGATCGAAGTCCTGCGGTCCCTGCCCGAGCTGCCCTTGTGGCTGGCACTGTCTGCCGCGGTGCCCTCGAACTGGTCGCCGGTTGCGGTGTTCTTTGTCATCTCGATCATCCTTGGCATTCTCGACTGGCCGGGGCTTGCAAGATCGGTGAGGGCAAAATTCCTGTCCCTGCGCGAAGAGGAATACGTGCGCGCTGCCGAAATGATGGGGGCCTCTTCCGGCCGCGTCATCCGCAAACATCTGCTGCCGAACTTCATGTCGCATCTGATCGCCTCGGCCACCCTGTCAATCCCGGCGATGATCCTGGGCGAGACCGCGCTGTCATTCCTCGGCCTTGGCCTGCGCGCGCCGGCGGTCAGCTGGGGCGTGATGCTGAATGACGCGCAAAACCTGGCCTCGATCGAAATCTACCCCTGGACCGCGATCCCGATGCTGCCGATTGTGATTATTGTTCTGGCATTCAATTTCCTCGGTGACGGGTTGCGCGACAGCCTGGATCCTTACCAGCAATGACCCTGCTCACTGCCCTGCCGGCGCCAGGCAGCTACCGCCTCACCGGCACAGGACACTGGCGCAGCGCCTTTGCGGTGACAGAACTTGCCAATGCCTCAGTCGCCGCCGTGGGGTTGGAACTGGCGCGGCTGGTAAAGGCGCTGAACCTTGCGCCCGTTGCACCGGACGTCACGGTGGACCAGCGCCTGGCTTCATTCTGGTTCAGCTACAGTTTCCGCCCCGAGGGCTGGGAGCTTCCCAGCCTGTGGGATCCGGTGGCCGGCAATTATGAAACCGCAGATGGCTGGATCCGCCTGCACACCAACCTGCCGCACCACCGGCAAGCTGCCCTGA
>NZ_LUKH01001244.1:0-1164 GCF_001593695.1 Leisingera sp. F5
GGGCGTTCACACATCTGCGAGAGGTTGCGGCAAAGGCGGCACCGGCCTGTTGGAGCCGCTGCGGAAAATCCCTATGTTGAAGCGAACACAGGGATATTTCCGAATGAAAAACCTCCTTTGCGCAGCAAGCCTGGCTTGCCTTTCCGGCATTCCCGCAACTGCGGATAGCTTTACCACCACCCGCGGCGTGCGGGTGCTGACGGTCAATGACACGGTCTATGAAGTGGTGCCGCGCGGATCCGGCGGCACCTGGGATTACTGGTGCGCAGCTGCCGAGTACGCCCGCCGCGAGCTGGGCGCAGGCTGGATGGATCGGTTTTACGTGGTGCGGGGACGGGATGTCAGCGTCACCACCGGGCGCCGGTCCTCGGTTCAGTTCACGCTTTACCCGAAGCGGAGCGGTGTCGAACCCAAGACAGGCTGGCTGTCGCTGGGTTTTCGTCCGGGGGAAAGCATGTCGGTGCAGCAGGGATATAGCTATTGCGTGGAAGCAGCAGCCTTTTGAGGATGCGGTCACATTGTTCCACAAAGATGTGTCTTACCGCGTGAACAGCAAGCCGGAGCAGCCCGCCGGTGCCGCCGCGCAGGGCGGGCTGTTTGTTCGGAAAGGGGAACATCAACCCGTCCCGCTGGACCTAGGCCAAGGTTCTGAAAATACCGGCTTTACGCTGCCGGCGGCGGCGCCGAGTGAGGTCGGCCGGAGTTGCCAGGCGGCGCTTGCCAGCCCTTGCACGGCAGTGTGACTGGCTTGTGTTTCAAATTTCCCTACCCTTGGAGAGGCGCAGCCTGACCGGGCATGCGCCCCGCTGAACGAAAGGGAAATGACATGAAACTTGCCGCCGTCGCACTTTTTGCAACGTCTTTGATGATGGCCCTTCCAGACAGTTCAGCTGCCAATTCCAGCCGCCACAGTATCCGGGTCAATCCGGTATCCGAAGGCGTATTCGAAGTCATCCCGAACACCGGCAACGGGTATCTCTTCTGGTGCGGGGCGGCGGATTATGCGCAGCGCGTGCTGCGGGTGCCCTGGAACAGCAATCTGCACATCACCCGCGGGCTGGGCCCCAGCGAAACGACCGGGCGCCGCTCGGCAGTTCAGTTCACGCTGGACGCAAATTTGGCGGCAGCGGCGCCGGCTGGCGGATACGGGTCTGTCAACAGCTG
>NZ_LUKH01001245.1:0-1163 GCF_001593695.1 Leisingera sp. F5
GTTGTCATCATCGGCGGCGGCATTCACGGCTGCTCGGTGGCCTATCATCTGGCCAAACAGGGGCTGACCGACGTTGTGCTGCTGGAGCGCAAGCAGCTGACCAGCGGCACCACCTGGCACGCCGCGGGCCTTGTGGGGCAGCTGCAGGGCAGCCATGCCACCACCGCCTTTGCCAAATACGGTATCGAGCTGCTGGAGGAAATCGAGGCGGAAACCGGCCAGAACCCGGGCTACCGGCGGTCGGGCTCAATCTCGGTTGCGGTGAACGATGAACGGATGGCCGAGCTGAAGCGCAAGGCGGATTTTGCGGCGCTGTTCGGGATCGAGGCGCAGTATCTGGAAACCGCCGAAATCCAGGAACGCTGGCCGCTGATGAACCCCGACGGCGTGCTGGGCGGTATCTATATGCCCAGCGACGGCTCTGCCAACCCGGTGGATCTGACCACGGCGCTGGCCAAGGGTGCGCGGATGCGCGGTGCCAAGATCTTTGAGAACATCAAAGTCGAAGAAGTTCTGACCCGTGACAGCAAGGCCGTTGGCGTTCGCACCGATCAGGGCACGATCAGCGCCGATTACGTGGTGAACTGCGGCGGCATGTGGGCGCGGGAATTGGGCCGGCAGAACGGTGTTGGCGTGCCGCTGCACGCCTGCGAGCATTACTATCTGGTGACCGAGGCAATTGAAAACCTGCCCAGCGACCTGCCGGTGCTGCGCTCCTACTGTGACGGCACCTATTGGAAGGAAGACGCCGGCAAGCTGCTGTTCGGCTTTGCCCATTTCCAGGCCAAACCCTGGGGCATGAAAGGCATTTCCGAGGACTTCGAGTTCGACAGCCTGCCGTTTGTCGAGGACGATGTGATGGAGGTGCTGGAACTGGCGATGAACCGGGTGCCGCTGCTGCAGGAAACCGGTATCCGCACCTTCTTTAACGGGCCGGAAAGCTATTCTTATGATGGCCGTTTCATCCTGGGGCAGGCTCCGGACATCCCGAACTATTTTGTGCTGGGCGGGGTGAACTCCACCGGGATCCAGTCGGGTTCTGGCGCGGGCCGGGCCCTGGCGCAATGGATCATCGACGGCCACCCGCCGATCGACCTCAGCGAAATGGACCCCAAGCGCTGCGAGGAATTCCAGGCGCGTGACCCCTATCTGCAGGAACGCTG
>NZ_LUKH01001246.1:0-1160 GCF_001593695.1 Leisingera sp. F5
ACCCAGGACCCCGCCGCCGCCAATGCCGATTGGGGGCCCTTCGGCCGCCCGATCTTTGATGACCCCAGAGCCCGGGCGCTGTCGCGGGTGGGGGTCGTCGACGTCGGTTCCAACTCGGTCCGGCTGGTGGTGTTCGACGGCGCCGCCCGCAGCCCGGCCTATTTCTATAACGAAAAGATCATGTGCGCGCTTGGGGCCGGCCTGTCGGAATCCGGCCGCCTGAACCCCGAAGGCCGCGAGCGGGCGCTGTCGGCGTTGCGCCGGTTCCAGCATCTGGCCAAGGGCATGGGGCTGCCGCCCTTGTCCGCCGTCGCCACCGCCGCGGTGCGTGATGCCGAGGACGGTCCGGAATTCTGCGCCGAGGTGTTGCGCGAGACGGGCCTCAAAGTCCACGTCATCGACGGGCGCGAAGAAGCCAGGCTGTCAGCCCAGGGGGTGCTCTTGGGCTGGCCCGGCGCCTATGGGCTAGTCTGCGATATCGGCGGTTCGTCAATGGAGCTGGCGGAGATCCAGGAGAACTCGGTCGGGCGGCGGGTCACATCATCCCTGGGGCCGCTGAAGCTGCGCGACATCAAGGGCGGGCGCAAGGGCCGCAAAGCCCACATCAAGGAGGTGATCGAACAGCTGAAAGGCGAGATGGGCGCACAGCGCGACCGCCTGTTCCTGGTCGGCGGCAGCTGGCGCGCCATTGCCCGCATCGACATGCACCGGCGCAGCTATCCGCTGAAGGTGCTGCACGAATACCGGATGTCGGCCAAGGATGTGCGCGAAACCGCCCGCTACATCGAGACCTGCAATCTGGACAAGCTGCGCGACGCCTGCGGTATCTCCTCCAGCCGGATGTCGCTGGTGCCTTATGCGATCGACGTGCTGTCGCGGCTGGTCAAGACCTTCAAACCCAAGGATATCGCCGTCTCCAGCTATGGCATCCGCGAGGGCCTGCTGTATGAGCAGATGCCGCAGCGGCTGCGCGCCCGCGACCCGCTGATCGAGGCCTCGCGCTTTGCCGAAGCCAAGGATGCCCGCGTGCCCGGGTTCGGCGGCACCCTGTATGAATTTGTCAGCCCGCTGTTCAGCGGCGCCCGTCACAGCAAACGCCGGCTGGTCAAGGCGGCCTGCCTGTTGCACGACGTCAGCTGGCGCGCCCATCCCGACTACCG
>NZ_LUKH01001247.1:0-1160 GCF_001593695.1 Leisingera sp. F5
GCGCGAAAAAGAAATCTATGGCTTACCTCTGCTTCGCTTGGGGCTAAGCAGGGGATTCCCAATTTTGCGCAACGGCTTGCCAGGCCAGCGCAGCAAAAGAAAAGCCGCCCTGCCACGTGAATGGCAGAACGGCTGAGCGCGCGCCTTGCATAGGAACCGGCGCGAGGAGGGTCAGCGCATCACAAAGGGATCCGGGATCGCCTCATCGCTGGTGCGCAGCCAGACGGATTTCACCTTGGTGTAATCCAGCGCCGCCTGCAGCCCGCCCTCGCGCCCGTGACCGGACAGGCCGTGGCCGCCAAAGGGCGCAATCGGGCTAACCGCGCGGTAGGTGTTAACCCAGACGATGCCTGCCCGGATGCCCCGGATCATCCGATGCGCCCGGGTGAGGTTCCGGGTGAACACGCCAGAGGCCAGACCAAAGGCGGTGCTGTTGGCGATCTCCAGCGCTTCCGCTTCGGTCTCGAAAGTGACCACCGACAGGACCGGGCCAAAGAATTCAGTCGACAGGCAGGGCGCCTCCGGCGCGCCGGAGCAATCCAGCACCGTGGGCGGGAAATAGAAACCCTCCCCTTCCGGCACGGAGCCGCCGGTGACCAGTTTGGCACCCGCCTGCAGCGACGCCCCGATCAGCCGCAGCGCATGGTCGCGCTGTTTGAGTGTGCAGAGCGGGCCGACCTCAGTGGCCATGTCATCCGGCGCGCCAATCACCACCGCTTCGGCCTTCTCCTTCAGCCGCTTGAGGAACGCGTCCTTGATTCCCTTCTGGATCACCAGCCGCGAGCCTGCGACGCAGCTTTGCCCGGTGGCGGCGAAAATCCCCGAGACCTGCGCGTTCACGGCACTTTCCAGGTCGGCGTCGTCAAACACGATAAAGGGCGACTTGCCGCCCAGCTCCAGCGAGGTGGAGGCGAGGTTTTCCGCCGAATTTCTCACGATATGCCGCGCCGTCTCCGGCCCGCCGGTGAACGCCACATGGGCCACTTTCGGATGGCTGGTCAGCGCAGCCCCGGCCTCCGGCCCGCCGGTGATGACGTTGAAAACACCGGGCGGGAAACCCGCCTGATCAAAGATCCGGGCGAATTCCAGCATCGGAGCGGGGCCTTCCTCGGACGCCTTCAGCACCACGGTGCAGCCCGCTGCCAGCGCCGGGCCGATTT
>NZ_LUKH01001248.1:0-1159 GCF_001593695.1 Leisingera sp. F5
ACCATGAACCGAACAAGCAAGCCGCACGCCGCCATGACTACCGCCGGGCTGAACCTGATCGCCCAGGCGCTGTCGATCTATGACAACGATCTGCGCCTGGCGGTCTGCAACAGGCGTTTCCAGGAAATGTTCTCTCTGCCCGATCACCTGGTGCAGCCGGGGGCGCCCTTTGCCGACACCATCCGTTTTCTAGCAGAAGCCGGTGAATATGCGCCGGAAACAGATATCAAGGACATCGTGCAGAACCGGGTCGATCAGGCACTGGATTTTGTGCCGCATTACCTGGAGCGTGAACGGCCCAACGGGCAGATGATTTCGATTGAAGGCTCGCCATTGCCGCAGGGGGGCTGGGTCACTGTCTATACCGACATCACCCGTGCCAAACAGGCTGAACAGCTGCTGCGTTCCCGGTCCGAGGAACTTTCGGAAAAGCTGATCACCCATACCGAGGAACTATCCGCCGCCAACCGCCAGTTGGAGGCCACAAATACTGCCCTGGAAGAGGCCAAGCGCCAGCTGACCGAGATCGAAGGCCGCACCCGGCTGACAACAGAGATGATGCCCGCCCATATCGCCCACGTCGATGCGGACGGTTTTTACACTTATACCAACCGCCGCCTCAGCTCGGTGTTTCCCAGCCGCCCCTCTGAAATCCTGGGCATGCATATCGCAGACGCGCTGGGAAAGGCTGCTTTTGACCGGATTGAGCCGCATTTGCTGGCCGCCTACAAAGGCGGCAGCCCGGTATTCGAGTTCACTGAAAGCCACGGCAGCCGCCGCATCCGGGTGGCCTTTACCCCGGACCAGCACGGCGGCGTTTATATACTGTCGATGGATGTGACCGAAGAAACCCAGGCCCGGGTTGCCCTGCAGCAGGCGCGCCGCCGCGAGATGGCGGCGCAGATGACCAGCGGCCTGGCACATGATTTTTCCAACCTTCTGACCATTATTCTCGGAATGCAAAGCAAGCTGGAGAAAATGGGGCTGAGCAGCGAGGCAACCGAACTGGTCCAAGGCACGCTTTCCGCTGCAAAGCGCGGCGGCCGGCTGCTGAGCCGGATTGCCGAAATGACGGGCCAGCGCACCTTGCGCCCGCAGGCGGCCGACATGCATGCGCTGCTGGGTGAATTGAAGATCCTCGCCTCTCCCTCTCTGCCGC
>NZ_LUKH01001249.1:0-1159 GCF_001593695.1 Leisingera sp. F5
GTGGCAATCCCGGCTTCGGTCACAATCGCACTGATAGGGGGGTATTGGTTTGTGGAGCGGGTGTTTCTGTAACCTACCGCTGATGGGTCAGCCCATCGCTCGCATCAGAGTTTTAATCTGGGCAAGCGGATCCTCAGCGTGCCAGATTTCATCGCCAATGCCAAAGAAGTCCGTGTAAGGCGCGATGCCGCGCACCAGATCCTCGGTCAGGCCGCCTTCGGCCACCACCGGCACTTCGATCATCTGGGACCACCACTGGAACAGGTCAACCTCTGCTTGTGCGCCGTCGCCCAGACCGGAGGTGCCCACAGGGCCAAAGCTCACGTAGTCCACACCCGCTTCACCTGCCACCATACCGTCATGCTGCGACGCGCCGCAGAAACAGCCGACAATCGCATCCGGCCCCAGTGCTTTGCGCGCGGTGCGGACCGATTTTGAGGCGTCAGTCAGATGCACGCCGTCCAGTCCCAGCCGTTCCGCCAGGATCTGGTGGTCGGAAATCACCAGCGCCACGTCGCGCTCCATCGTGACCTCACGCAGCGCATCACCCGCACGGCTCAGCGTGTCCTCATCGCGGCTGGCCAGATCCAGGCGCACACAGGCGACCTCGACCGCGTCCAGTACCCGCGCCAACTGACCGGGGAACTTGCCCAGCTCGAAACTCGGCGGGGAGATCAGGTAGATCTGCGGCTGCTCCGGTGCTTCAGCAGGGCTTCCCATGATGGTGCTCCATTGTTCAGGCGATTGGACGGTGTTTAGCCGATTTACCGCGGGACGCAAGGATTTGCGGCTGTGAAACCCCGGTAAATGCCGTCCAAGCCCGTGCCGGACCTTGCCCCGCAGCCGCGCGGGCAGTACAGCAGTGCCGATTTTGCCGGAGAACACGATGCCCACCGATACGCCCCAGCCCGCCTTTGTCCTTGTCCGCCCGCAGATGGGCGAGAATATCGGCGCCGCGGCGCGGGCAATGTGGAACTTCGGCCTTGACCGGATGCGCATCGTCGCACCGCGCGACGGCTGGCCGAACCCCAAGGCGGTGGCAATGTCGTCGGGCGCGGGCCGCCTGCTGGACGAGGCGCAGCTGTGCGCCGATGTGCCGGAGGCGCTGGGCGACTGCACCTATGTGTTCGCCACCACCGCCCGCCAGCGCGGGTTGACC
>NZ_LUKH01001250.1:0-1157 GCF_001593695.1 Leisingera sp. F5
CTTCAACGAGGTGCTGGCCGACCTCCACCTGGCGCTGGCTGACAACCTGATGCAGGCAAACCGCCTGGATAACGTGGCCAAGATCGTTGACGAATGGCGCAGCAGCGTGGTGGTTCCGATGCTGCAGCTGCGCCGGGTGATCGGCAGCGCGGCGACCATGGATGACATGGCCGATCTTGTCGCCCAGGGGCAGGGCAAGGCGTATTTCGACAGCTTCCGGGCCACCATGGAATCGATCGAGGCCAAAGGGGCTGAGGCAATGGCCGCCCGCCGCGCCGCCAATGAGGCGCTTGCCGCCCAGACCCGCATCATGATTCCCGGGGCAATTGCTGCGGCGATCCTGATCGGCGCGGTGATGGCGCTGATCACCGGGTCCGGGATTGCCTCAGGCCTGCGGCGCATCGTGGTGTCGATGCGCGGATTGGCCGAGGGCAACAATGCCGTCGAGATCAATGGCCAGAACCGCGGCGACGAGGTTGGCGATATGGCCCGCGCGCTGGATAAATTCCGCGCTGAACTGGTGCGGATGCAGGAGGCCGAACAGCAGAAAGCGGAGAGCAAGGATGCCGAGCTGTCCGGCGTTGTCCGTCAGCTGAGCGAACGTCTGGCCCGCCTGTCGCATGGCGACCTGACCATCCGCATTGCCGAGGAATTCCCGGAGGAATACGAACAACTGCGCGCCGATTTCAACGGTTCGATAGACAACCTAAACAACACCGTGCAGCAGGTGATCGGCGCTGCCTCCAGCATCCGCAGCGGAGCCGCGGAAATCAGCCAGGCCTCCGACGACCTGTCGCACCGCACTGAAAGCCAGGCCGCCACGCTCGAGGAAACCGCGGCGGCGATTGATGAGCTGACAGCCTCGGTGAAATCTGCCGCCAAGGGTGCCCGCAACGTCGAGGCGACCGTACGCGACGCGCGCCAGGAGGCGGAAAACAGCGGAGAGGTGGTGCAAAGCGCCGTGGCCGCGATGAGCGGGATCGCGGAAAGCTCGAACAAGATTTCCCAGATCATTTCGGTGATCGACGACATCGCCTTTCAGACCAACCTGCTGGCGCTGAATGCGGGGGTCGAGGCCGCCCGAGCAGGCGAGGCGGGCCGCGGTTTTGCGGTGGTCGCCTCTGAGGTGCGGGCGCTGGCGCAGCGGTCTTCGGATG
>NZ_LUKH01001251.1:0-1157 GCF_001593695.1 Leisingera sp. F5
CGACAGGGTCGCCGCTGCGACCAGCGCCGCATCGGCAATCCGCACCCCGTGGTGCAGCTCATACTTCTCCTTGATGCCGCGCAGGATAGAAACAGTGTCTTCCACCGTCGGCTCGGTCACCATCACCGGCTGGAACCGGCGGGCCAGCGCCGCGTCCTTCTCCACATACTTGCGGTATTCATCCAGAGTGGTCGCGCCGACACAATGCAGCTCGCCGCGCGCCAGCGCCGGCTTGATCAGGTTGGCGGCATCCATCGCGCCGTCGGATTTGCCGGCGCCGACCAGCGTGTGCATCTCGTCGATGAACAGAATGATCTCACCGGCGGCTTCGGTCACTTCGGTCAGCACCGCCTTCAGGCGCTCCTCAAACTCGCCGCGGTACTTCGCACCGGCAATCAGCGCGCCCATATCCAGCGACAGCAGCTTCTTGTCACGCAAGGACTCCGGCACATCGCCATTGATGATGCGCAGCGCCATGCCCTCGGCAATCGCGGTCTTACCGACGCCCGGCTCACCGATCAGCACCGGATTGTTCTTGGTCCGGCGCGACAGCACCTGCATCGAACGGCGGATTTCCTCATCCCGCCCGATGATCGGGTCGATCTTTCCCTCCCGCGCCGCCTCGGTCAGGTCACGGGCGTATTTCTTCAGCGCATCATAGCCTTCCTCAGCGGTGGCGGAGTCAGCGGTGCGTCCCTTGCGGATGTCATTGATCGCCTCATTCAGCTTCTGTGCAGAGACAGCACCGGCTTCCAGGGCGTCCTTCGCCTTGGACTTTACCATGCACAGCGCCATCAGCAGGCGTTCAACCGGCACAAAGCTGTCGCCTGCCTTCTCGGCAATCCTGGCAGCCTCGTCCAACACCTTGGCAGTCTGGCCGTCCAAATAGATCTGCGCCGCGTCTCCGCTCACCTTCGCCTGCTTGGCAACAGCAGCCTCGACAGCCTCAACCACGCGCGCCGGAGCGCCGCCCGCGCGGGAGATCAGGTTGCTCGCCAGCCCCTGATCATCATCCATCAATGCTTTCAGAATGTGCTCTGGCACCAGCCGCTGATGCCCTTCGCGCATCGCAATCGTCTGCGCCGCCTGCACGAAACCGCGTGCACGCTCAGTGAACTTGTTCAAGTCCATCTTGCTCTCCTTTATCAAGCGCCCGA
>NZ_LUKH01001252.1:0-1156 GCF_001593695.1 Leisingera sp. F5
GGAGGGCATCACCACGATCCTATGGGCCACGGGTTTCCGGCAGGATTTCAGCTGGATGACGGTGGATGCCTTTGACGCGCAGGGCCGCCCGCAGCATCAGCGCGGTGTCTCGGCAGAGCCGGGGATCTACTTTCTGGGCCTGCCCTGGCAGTCGCGGCGCGGCTCGACCTTTATCTGGGGGGTCTGGCATGATGCCAAACATGTGGCCGACCAGATCGCCATCCAGCGCCACTATGAGGGTTACCGCGGCCCCGGTGAGGACCGCGCGGACGCTGTCTGAACTCTGCCGCCGGGCGCTGACCGGCGGCGCTGCCATCCCGCCATGCCAGGAGGACATCATGGCCCACATCCGTATCCGTAAATTCAACACTTCAGATACCTATCCCGAACAGAACCTGGACAATGACTTGTGCCAGGCGGTGGTGACCACCGGCGGCAAGACCGTGTACCTGCGCGGCCAGTGCCCGCAGAATCTGGATGATGCGAAGAATATCGAAAGCCACGACCCGGTCGAGCAGACCCATAAGGTGATGCAGAACATCCAGCAGCTGATCGAAGAGGCCGGCGGGCGCATGGAGCATCTGGTCAAGGTGGTGGTCTACATCACCGACGTGCGCCACCGCGAGGCGGTCTACCGCACCATGGGCGAGTACATCAAAGGGGTGCATCCGGTGTCCACCGGGCTGGTGGTGCAGGCGCTGGCGCGGCCGGAGTGGCTGGTGGAGATCGACGGTACGGCAGTCATTCCGGATTGATGATCGGCCCGCGATTGAGGGCGGGAACGAGGGGGCTGCCTGCCCCCTCGCGCTCCCCCGGGGATATTTTGGGCCAGAAGAAGAACAGATCCATCTTGGATGGCTGGTGAGGAGGAAAGACGATGACGTTTTCGCTTGTTGCGCGCTGTGCGGAGACCGGGATGTTCGGGGTTGCAATATCCTCGTCTTCGCCAGCGGTGGCGGCGCGGTGTTCCTTTGCCCGCGCAGGCGTTGGCGCGGTAGCGAGCCAGAATGTGACCGATCCCAGTCTTGGGCCGCTGGCGCTGGACCTGATGGAGCAGGGCATGACCGCGGCCGCTGCGCTGGCCAAAGTGCGCGAAATCGGGCGGTTCATGGAGTACCGGCAGGTGCTGGCGGTGGACAGGATCGGCGGCACCGCC
>NZ_LUKH01001253.1:0-1155 GCF_001593695.1 Leisingera sp. F5
ACATCGTTGGGGCGGTAGGTGGTGCAACCTTTGCAGCCCTGATCCCAGGCCTGCATATAGACGTCCTTGAAGTCATCAAAGGAGATGTCTTCCGGACAGTTGATGGTCTTAGAGATCGACGAGTCGATCCACTTCTGTGCCGCCGCCTGCATTTTCACATGTGCCGCGGGCGGCAGCGTCTGCGCATTCACGAAATACTCCGGCAGTTTGGCGTCGGCACCGAATTTCTCGCGGTACATCTGCACCGCGTAGTCGACCACTTCCTCCTCGGTGCGGCTGCCATCCTTTTGCAGCACCTTGCGGGTGTATGCATAAGCAAACACTGGCTCGATCCCCGAAGACACATTGCCCGCGTACAGAGAGATGGTGCCGGTCGGCGCGATCGAGGTCAGCAGCGCGTTGCGAATGCCGTGCTCGCGGATCGCGTCGCGCACGTCCTCATCCATGTT
This sequence comes from Leisingera sp. F5, assembly GCF_001593695.1. Taxonomy (NCBI): domain Bacteria; kingdom Pseudomonadati; phylum Pseudomonadota; class Alphaproteobacteria; order Rhodobacterales; family Roseobacteraceae; genus Leisingera; species Leisingera sp. F5. The sequence continues at coordinate 450 of NZ_LUKH01001253.1, forward strand.
CAGCATATTGCCGGAGTTCAGGTAGGCCTCGGCGTCGAACAGCGGGAAGGCGCCCTTTTCCTTGGCCAGGTCCACCGACGCCAGATAGGCGGCGCGGGCGATCGCGTGCAGCCATTTGTCGGTCTGACGCGCCGCCTCGTCAGATCCGTATTCCAGACCCAGCATCAAGAGCGCATCCGCCAGGCCGGTGACGCCCAGACCGATCCGGCGTTTGTTCTTGGCTTCCTGCGCCTGCGCCTCCAGCGGAAACTTGGAGACGTCGACCACGTTGTCCATCATCCGAACGGCCGTGGCGACCAACTCCTGCATCGCCTCCTGGTCCAGATGCGCGTCTTTCTCGAACGGATTGGCCACCAACCGCGCCATGTTGACCGAACCCAAGAGGCAGGCGCCATAGGGCGGCAGCGGCTGCTCGCCGCAAGGGTTGGTGGCGCAGATGTTCTCGATATAGGAGAGGTTGTTTGCCTTGTTGATACGGTCAATGAAGATCACGCCCGGCTCGGCATAATCATAGGTCGCCTGCATGATCTTGTTCCACAGATCCCGCGCCTGCACGGTGTGATAGACCTTGCCGTCAAATACCAGTTCCCAGGAGCCGTCCGCCTTAACCGCATCCATGAAATCATCGGTGACCAGCACCGACATGTTGAACATGCGCAGGCGGGCGGAGTCAGATTTCGCAGTGATGAAGTGCTCGATATCCGGG
>NZ_LUKH01001254.1:0-1154 GCF_001593695.1 Leisingera sp. F5
CGATTATTCCCGCGGCGCTTCGGGCTTCTGGGTGGAAAGCGGCGAGATCGCCTATCCCGTCAACGAATGCACTATCGCGGGCAACCTGCTTGACATGCTGCGGCGGATCGTTCCCGCCAATGACGCGCGCGGGCACCTCTCAACCGTGGTCCCTTCGCTGCTGACCGAAGGAATGACCCTTGCCGGCAACTGACCTTTCCCTGCTTGTGAAAGCGGCGGAACAGGCCGGCGATATTGCGTGCCGTTTTTCCGGTCCCGAAGCCAAACGCTGGGACAAGCCCGGCGGCGCTGGTCCCGTGACCGAAGCCGACCTGGCCGTCAATGCAATGCTCGAAGACATGCTGCAACAGGCGCGGCCCGGCTATGGCTGGCTGTCGGAAGAAACTGAAGACAATGACGCGCGGCTGTTGCGCGACAAGGTTTTTATCATCGACCCGATCGACGGCACCCGCAGTTTCGCCGAGGGTTCCCGCACCTGGGCGCATTCCTTTGCTGTCGCTGAACACGGCGAGGTGACCGCCGCCGTGATCTATCTACCGCAACGGGAGCTGATGTACACTGCCGCCAATGGCCAGGGAGCGAATTGCAATGGCAGCCCGATTCATGTGTCCCCTGCAACAGAACTTTCCAGTTCTGAAGTGCTGGCTGCCAAACCTAACCTGCAGGCCCATCATTGGCTGGGTGGCACCCCGCCTGAATTCATCCGCAGCTACCGGCCATCGCTTGCCTACCGGCTGGCCAAGGTGGCAGACGGCCGTTTCGGCGCCATGCTGACCCTGCGTCCAAGCTGGGAATGGGACATTGCGGCAGGTGATTTGCTGATACGCGAAGCTGGCGGCATCCTTACAGATCAAACCGGCAGCCCCTTGCGCTTCAACAATCCGCACCCCCGCCTGAATGGGGTGGTTGCGGGCAATTCGGCGCTTCAGAATTCGCTGCTGACAGCGCTGGACCCGAACGGCCCTGGCATCGCTGGACATTAAACCAGACTGGCCTTATGCGGCACAGCAGCAGCGCTATCGTCATACGCAAATTTTTCACAGACAAACCCGCATGTTGCAGATACCTTGGGCCGGAAATTTCAGATCGAGCCAGATGCAACGGCGAACCACAGCTCCCAACCGCACCTCCGTTCTGCAGCCCCGCCCCAAAGG
>NZ_LUKH01001255.1:0-1153 GCF_001593695.1 Leisingera sp. F5
GGACAAGTCTTCCGCCGAGGTCATGACCCCGAACCCTGCTTCAATCGCCCCCGGAGCCATGGCCCAGGAGGCCGTCGCCGTGATGAACCAGCGCAAGATCACCTGCTTGTTCGTGGTTGATCCGGACAATGGCGGCAAGGCTGAGGGTCTGTTGCACATCCACGATTGCCTGCGCGCAGGCCTGGGCTGACGCAAGGCCGGGGGAGCAAAAACATGGACAGCTACTCCAGAGCCGTTGCCTATCTTAAGGTGCTGCTGCCGCTGGCCGCACTGGTTCTGATGTCCACCATGTTCCTGATCTCCCGCGGCGTGAACACCGACGCGGTGATCCCCTTTGCTCAAAAGGAAATCGAAGACCGGATGAAGGGCCAGCAAGTCACTGCCCCATTCTTTTCCGGCACCACCGCACAGGGCGATGAAATTATGGTCACTGCTGCGCTCGCCCGTCCGGGCGGCGACGGCACACCCGCTGTTGCCAGCGACCTTTCCGCTGAATTCGACTTGGCTGAGGGCGGCAGGATCACGCTTAAATCGGAAAGCGGTACGATCCACCCAGGCCGGGACATGGCACGATTTACAGGCAATGTGACTATCACCTCCGCGGACGGGCTGATTGTCGAGACCGAAGAGCTGAACACAGCGCTTAGCGGGTTGGAAGCCGACAGTCCCGGATCAGTCCGTGCGACAGGCCCAATCGGCGAGTTGACCGCAGGTAAAATGCGGATCGGCGTAAAAACCGAGGGCGGACCGATCCATATGCTGTTCAAAAACGGGGTTAAGCTGCTATATGATCCCCAGAAACCGGAAAGATAGCCTGTGTCCTATTTGCGCGCATTGATTTTTTGCCTGCCGCTCGCGGTATTTCCCGGCCTCGCGGCGGCGCAGACGGCCTCCGTCGCTTTTGGCGCTGTCAAGGCTGACCCCAGCCAGCCGGTTGAAGTCACCGCCGACAATCTGGCAGTTAACCAAGCAAATGGCTCGGCGGAGTTTACCGGCAATGTGCTCATTATTCAGGGCATTATGCGGCTGTCTGCAGACAAAGTTTTGGTAATCTACAAAACCGCTGGCGAAACAGGTGCCAAGGCCGGCATTGAACGGCTGGAAGCCACTGGCAATGTGGTGCTGGTCAGCGGCCCGGACGCCGCCGAGGCAC
>NZ_LUKH01001256.1:0-1153 GCF_001593695.1 Leisingera sp. F5
CGCAAGGCGCCTACTCTGACCATCAACAGATTTGCCGAAGGAAGACCGCCATGCAGTTCGGGATGACCGAAGAACAGACGATGATCGTCGAGACCACCCGCGCCTTCGTGGAAAAGGAGCTCTATCCGCATGAGGCGGAGATCGAGCGCACTGGCCATCTGGACATGGATGTGATCCGTGAGGTGCAGAAAAAGGCGATGGACGCGGGACTCTATGCCGCCAACATGCCTGAGGAAGTCGGCGGCGCCGGTCTCGATACCCTGAGCTGGCTGATGTATGAAAAAGAGCTGGGCCGCGCCAACTACGCGCTGCATTGGACCGGTGTGGCGCGCCCGTCGAACATCCTGCTGGCGGGCACTGATGAGCAGAAGGAAAAGTACCTGTTCCCTTGTATGAAGGGCGAGAAATGGGACTGCCTGGCGATGACCGAGCCGGATGCGGGCTCCGACCTGCGCGGCATGAAAGCGACCGCGCGCCAGGACGGCGATGACTGGATCCTGAACGGCACCAAGCATTTCATCAGCCACGCCGATATTGCCGATTTCGCCATCTGCTTCATGGCAACCGGCGTCGAGGACACCCCGCGCGGGCCGAAGAAAAAGATCACCGCCTTCTTTGTCGACAAGGGCACACCCGGGTTCGAGGTGCGCGACGGCTATGGCAACGTCAGCCACCGCGGCTACACCAACGCGGTGCTGGAGTTCGACGACTGCCGCCTGCCGTCCTCGGCCATTTTGGGTGAGGTCGACAAGGGGTTTGAAGTTGCCAACACCTGGCTGGGCGCCACCCGCCTGCAAGTGGCCGCCACCTGCCTGGGTCGGGCGGAACGCGCACTGCAGCATTCGGTGGAATATGCCGCCGAGCGCAAGCAGTTCGGCCAGCAGATCGGCAAGTTCCAGGGCATCTCCTTCAAGCTGGCGGATATGGCGCTGGAGCTGAAGGCAGCAAACCTGTTGACCTGGGAAGCCGGCTGGAAATTCGACCAGGGCACCGTCACCGAGAGCGACATGTCGATGGCCAAGCTGAAGGCAACCGAGATGCTGGCCTTTGTCGCCGATGAAGCAATCCAGATTCATGGCGGCATGGGCCTGATGGACGAGCTGCCGCTGGAACGTATCTGGCGCGATGCGCGGGTCGAGCGTATCTGGGAGGG
>NZ_LUKH01001257.1:0-1152 GCF_001593695.1 Leisingera sp. F5
GCAGTTCAACTATTTAAAGCCACGATCGGAGAAGAATATGGACGGAAATACCCCCGCAGGAAAATGCCCGGTGATGCACGGCGCTGCGCTGAACACAGACAGCGGCGGCACCTCGAACCAGGATTGGTGGCCGAACCAGCTGAACCTAAAGATCCTGCATCAGCATGCGCCCAAGTCGAACCCGATGGGGGCTGAATTCAGCTACCGCGAGGCCTTCAAGACGCTCGATCTGGAGGCCGTGAAGAAGGATCTGTTTGCGCTGATGACTGACAGCCAGGACTGGTGGCCTGCGGACTACGGCCATTACGGCGGGCTATTCATCCGCATGGCCTGGCACAGTGCCGGCACTTACCGCACCGCCGATGGCCGCGGCGGCGGCGGCACCGGCAACCAGCGCTTTGCGCCGGTGAACTCCTGGCCGGACAATGGCAACTTGGACAAGGCCCGGCGCCTGTTGTGGCCGGTCAAACAGAAGTACGGCAACAAGATCTCCTGGGGCGATCTGATGATCCTGGCAGGCAATTGCGCCATTGAATCGATGGGCGGCCCTGTCTTTGGCTTTGGCGGCGGCCGCGAAGACATCTGGGCGCCCGAGGAGGACATCTATTGGGGCACCGAGACCGATTGGCTGGGCGACGCGCGCTATTCCGGCGACCGCGATCTGGAAAACCCGCTAGCAGCGGTGCAAATGGGCCTGATCTATGTGAACCCCGAAGGGCCGAACGGAAACCCGGACCCGGCGGCCTCGGGGCTGGATGTGCGCGACACCTTTGCCCGCATGGGCATGAATGACGAGGAAACCGTGGCGCTGGTCGCGGGCGGCCACACCTTTGGCAAGGCGCATGGTGCAGGCGATCCTGAACTGGTCGGTGCCGAGCCGGAAGCCGGATCAATGGAGCAGATGGGCCTTGGCTGGATCAATGCGCATGGCTCCGGCAAAGGCGGCGACACCACGACCTCGGGTATCGAGGGGGCCTGGAAGCCGAACCCGACGACCTGGGACATGGGGTACTTCGACGTGCTGTTCGGTTACGAGTGGAAGCTGGAGAAAAGCCCCGCAGGGGCGCAGCAATGGCACGCGCAGGATGTGGCGCCCGAGCATATGGTAGTGGATGCCCATGACCCAAGCAAGCGCCATGCACCGATGATGAC
>NZ_LUKH01001258.1:0-1152 GCF_001593695.1 Leisingera sp. F5
GCTGGCTGGCGGGGGTGGTCTGCAGCAGGGCTGCCGTATCGGGTTGCGCAGTGACCGCTGCGGTCAGCGGAGCGGCAGCGTTTGCCAGCGTAATGGCGGGCTCCTGCGCGGCGGCCAGCAGGACGGGGGCGGCCGGGCTGACGTCTGGCAAGCTGGCGGCAGGCGCGGAGGTGCTGGCGAGTTTGCTTGGCGGGGCTAGAGCAGGGGGGGCCGCGGAGACCTGAGTGGCAGCGGGTGCAAGGCTGGCTGCCAGCGGGGCCGCAGAGGCGAGGCGGTCTGCTGCGGGGGCTTTGGGCGCGGCCTTGGATTGCGGAATGCTGCCAGCGGCAAGGCCCTGGCTTTGCGCTTGAGATTCAGAAGCTTGCTCGCCTTCCGGTGCCCGGTGCACGGCCTTGGAGCGGGGGATGCGGTGGGCCTGCAGGTTGAGGTTGCTTTCGGGATTGGGCTGTTGCGGCACCGGCTCCGGTATCAGCGAGATGAGCAGCGCGCCGGCGCCCGCGGCATGGACCAGGGCCGAGGCGGCAAGCCCCAGCGCCCAAATGGCCGGTGCGCGGCTCATCCGTCCGTTTCCGGGGTGACCACCAGCACCACGTTCCTAAATCCGAGTGCCTCGCCCTGGGCCACCAGCGGCAGCACATTGCGCAGCTCGGCGGCGCGGTGGGCGTTGATGCGCAGGCGCAGCTCCGGGTCGTTCTCCAGCAGCGCGGAGAGGGCAGGGGAGAGGGCGCCGCGAGTGATCTCCTTGCCGTCGAGCGCCAGATCTCCTGTGGCGGAGATGGCAAGGGTGATACCGCCTGCGGGCATGTCGCGGCCGGTGACGGCGGTGGCGGGGCGCACATCAAACGGGGCGGTGGCATCCATCCGGCCGATCAGCATGAAGAACACCAAGAGGAAAAACACCACGTCGATCAGGGCGATGATGGTTTCCGAATGCGGGCTGCGGGCAGGACGCTTGAGTTTCATGGCGCTGCTTCCAGCCGCAAGACGCGCAGGCGGGTGACGCCGGCCAGGGCGGCGCTGTCCATTACCGTGATCAGCGCCTGGGTCCGGGCGGCGCCGGAGGGGAGGATCACCACTTGGGTCAGGGGTTCCTCGGCGACAGCGGCGGAGAGAGTGGCGCGGAGGGTTTCAGTATCCAGCGCGGTGCCGCGC
>NZ_LUKH01001259.1:0-1151 GCF_001593695.1 Leisingera sp. F5
CCCCTGGATGGCACGGGCCTCGTCCGCTGTATAGCGTGACAGCCCCTGCCCCAGTTTACGCCCGTCTGGGCCAAGGATGGCCAGCGGATCGCCGCGGCCAAAGTCACCCTCCACATGACGGACGCCTGCAGGCAGCAGGCTTTTCCCGGACATCAATGCGCGTGCAGCACCTTCGTCAATGGTCAGAACTCCGCGGGTCTTCATCGCGCTGATCCAGCGCTTGCGTGCGGCTTGCGGATCCCCCTGCCCGGTGAACCAAGTGCAAGGCGCACCATCTCCAAGTGTTTTCAATGGGTTCAAAGGCGAACCTTCAGTGATCGCCATGGCGCAGCCGGCGGCGGTGGCCATCTTGGCTGCCAGAAGTTTGGTGATCATCCCGCCTTTGGACAGGCCAGAGACACCGTCGCCCGCCATCGCCTCAATCTCCGGTGTGATCTCGTCAATCCGGTCATAGCGCTTGGCCACGGGATCCAGCGCAGGATTGGCGCTGTAGAAGCCATCGACATCGGACAGCAGGATCAGAGTGTCAGCCCCGACTGTCACCGCCACCTGCGCCGCCAGCCGGTCATTGTCACCGTAGCGGATTTCGTCCGTTGCGATAGTGTCATTCTCGTTGACGATCGGCACCGCGCCCATACCCAGCAGCGTTTCCAGTGTCGCGCGGGAATTCAGATAGCGGCGGCGGTTTTCACTGTCTTCCAGCGTCACCAGCACTTGCGCCGTGGTGATCCGGTGCGGCGCGAGGGCTTCTTCATAGGCGCGCGCCAGACGGATCTGGCCAACCGCCGCCGCGGCCTGCGATTGCTCCAGCGGCAGGTCAGCGCGCGCTAGGCCCAAAACGCCCCGGCCCAAAGCAATCGAGCCGGAAGAGACCAGCACCACGTCGGTGCCGCCGGCCTTCAGCCAGGCAACATCATTGGCCAAGGAATGCAGCCAGCCTGCGCGCAGCTCGCCGGTTTTCCGGTCGACCAGCAGCGCTGAGCCGATCTTGACGACGATCCGTTTCGCCGATTTCAGGGCCGCCAAGGCGCTTCCTCCTCGACGGGTTTCATGCGGATACGGTCGTCGTCGATTTCAGCACGCACCGCGCGCAGCACTTCGTTCAGCCCTTCGCGGCTGACGCCGGACATCATCATGACCGGACCGCCAAC
>NZ_LUKH01001260.1:0-1151 GCF_001593695.1 Leisingera sp. F5
GATCCAGCGGGCGGGAGGCTCCCGCCTGTTCCAGCACATTCATAGAATGCCCCTCACAGTTGGGCGTGGCGCCGCTGCGCGGCGAAAGGCCTGCCAAGACGCGCTTGATGGGCAAGCCTGCCCTTCAAACGCCTTGTTCATTGTGCTGTCTGCCATCCCCGCCTCAAGGGTGAACGGCGCAGCGCGCCGCCGCTTTGCGGCCCTTGACCCACGGGCGGCAGGTTTATGCGGCGCCTGCGTCCACCAGCTGGGTGGCGATATCAAGGAACACTTTGGCCTGGGCGCTGCCGGGCTGCGCTGCCACAATCGGCGTGCCTTTGTCGCCGGCCAGGCGCACGTCCAAGTGCAGCGGCACCTCGCCCAGCAGCGGCACGCCCAGCTTCTTCGCCTCCTGCGCCACGCCGCCATGGCCGAAGACATGTTCTTCGTGGCCGCAGTTCGAGCAGATGTGGGTCGACATGTTCTCGATCATGCCCAGGACCGGCACGTTCATTTTGCGGAACATGTCGATGCCCTTGCGTGCATCGATCAGCGCCACATCCTGCGGAGTGGAGACCACAATGGAGCCGTCCACATGGGTCTTTTGCGCCAGCGTCATCTGCACGTCACCGGTGCCCGGCGGCAGGTCGACGATCAGAACGTCCAACTCGCCCCATTGCACCTGCAGCAGCATCTGCTGCAGCGCGCCCATCAGCATAGGGCCGCGCCAGATCACCGCCTGGTCTTCGCCGGTCATCAGACCCATCGACATCATGGTGACACCATGGTTGCGCAGGGGCAGGATGGTCTTGCCGTCAGGGCTGGCAGGCCGTCCGCTCACTCCCAGCATCTTGGGCTGCGAGGGGCCGTAAACATCTGCATCCAGCAGCCCCACCTTGCGCCCCTGCATTGCCAGCGCACAGGCAATATTGGCCGAGACGGTGGATTTTCCGACCCCGCCTTTGCCGGAGGCCACCGCGAGGATCCGCGCCACGCCCGGAACCTTCTGGGGTGCTGCCTGCTGCTGGGCCTGGGCGGGTTGCTTTGGCTTCAGATCCGGCGGCGCCTTCTGTGAATGGGCGGTCAGCATGGCCGAGACCCTCTCGACCCCCGCCAGCGCAGCCACCGCGGCGTCAGCCTGATCGCGGACCGGGCCATAAGCCTCGGACTTG
>NZ_LUKH01001261.1:0-1150 GCF_001593695.1 Leisingera sp. F5
GTCTCCCCTGATCAGGCCAAACCCCGCCTGCGGGTTCGTAGGCGCGCTCATAGAGCAGAAATTGTCAGCTGACAATAGCGGATCAGGAGGAAACCGGTTTCCGCCTCATTTTTCAGCCATCCAAGGCGCGCCGGTGGCCGTCTTCTACCAGTTTTCCGGCTGTGGCGGCCAGGGCTTTGCGGTCCGGGAAGGCGGCAACCTTCAACGGCTGGTGGTAAATCAGCTCCACTTGGCCTTGCCGCTGGGCTGCCAGGATCTTGAGAAGATGCGGCCCGAAATCCATATTTCCCCACCAGGCATAAAACCGTGCCGGGGCGCCACTGGGTGCGCGGTAGTGGACAGAGACTGGCTGGATATGCGCATCCTCACGCAAGTGATCCGAAAAGAACGCAGCGAAGAGCGTTGTTTTAAAGGGCAAGACCCGCAAACCATCGGTTGAGGTGCCTTCGGGAAAAAACAGCAGCTTGTGGCCGGCCTGCAGGCGCTGTTCAAACATGTCTGCCTGTTCTTTGGCCTTCTTAGGATTGCGCTCTATGAACACAGTGCCCGTGGCCCGCGCAAGCCAGCCGATCCCCGGCCATTTGGCGACTTCCGCCTTGGAGACAAAGTAGATCCGCTTGCGCGCATTCAGAGCAAAGATATCCAGCCAGGAGGCATGATTGGCCACCACGGCCCCCTTTTGACGCATCAGCGTTCCGCGGGTTTTGAAGCTGATCCCGAGAATGCGAAAGGCATTGCGGCAGACAAACTGTGTGATAAAGGGCGTGACCGGCCGCTGCAGGCCGAATACCGGCCGTTCGATCAGCCGCAGGGCCAGCAAAACCAGCAGCCCGCCAAACACCAGCACCGCCAGCGGCAGCCCGCGCACCAGCACGAGTGTCCAGCCCAAGGCTCCGATCCGGACCGGATCCGGCGCCTCTTCGCTTTGCCAGCTGACGCTCATTCCCGCCCCTTGCCTCCGGCATAAATCCTGCGCTGGCGGTCGTTCATTTGCGCGGTGTCCAGGATCAGGCACACGTCGGTGGTGTTGAAGGCCTGATCGACATAGGCGCCGTCGCCGACGTATCCGCCCAGCCGCAGATACGCTTTGATCAGCGCAGGGGTTTCCACCATCGCACGTTTGCGGTTGAGATCACCTGCGGCTACCAAG
>NZ_LUKH01001262.1:0-1150 GCF_001593695.1 Leisingera sp. F5
AGATTCAGCGACCCGGTTGGCTGTTCCTCGACGTCGACGTCGATAATCACCTGATCGGACGAGCTGCCCTCACGGGTTTCCACATCGGCGTTGGCAAAGAAACCAAGCGCCCGGATACGCTCTGCGCTGTTGCGGATGGACCGCGGATTGAAGGGGTCGCCTTCCACCGAGCGGAATTGCTGACGGACCACCCGGTCCAGCGTGGTGGTATTGCCTTCGATATCGATACGCTCGACAAACACCCGCGGACCGCGGCGCAATACGAACTCAATATCCAGGGTCAGATCCCGCTCATTGCGGGTGACCCGCGGCTCGACCCGCAAAAAGTCGATCTCTTTGCGGACGGCCAGCCCCTCCATCCGGTCGATCGCATTCTCGACCAGCGACGGGGAGTACACCACACCGGGCTTGATCTTCAGGGTGGAGCTGAACAGGTCGGCATCCGCTTCCGGCATTTCGCTGGTCACAGAGACATTGCCGAACCTGAATTGCTGGCCTTCGGTCACATCGACCACCAGAAAAACCGCATCCCGCTCGCGCGTGACTTCAGCATTGGAGCTGTTCACCCGGAAATCCACGTAACCGCGCGACAGATAGAAATCACGAAGCACTTGCTTGTCGAATTCCAGCCGGTCCTCGATCAACGTGTCCGAGTTGATGAAACCGCGCAGAAATCCAGCCTGTTTGGTCTGCAGGATCCGGCGCAGACGGCGGTCGGAATAAACCCGGTTGCCGGTGAAAGAGACGCGCTCCACCTCGATGGTGTCGCCTTCGGAAATCTCGAACACCAGGTCGACGCGGTTGTTGTTGCGGCGGATAATCCGCGGGGTCACGCGCGACGCCAGACGGCCTTGAACGCTGTACGCCTCGGCAATTGCGGCGGCGTCGCGCTCGGCCTGCGAGGGGCTGAACACCCGGCGCGGCGCAGATTCGATAATCTGGTCCAGGGAATCATCCTTGAGACGGCGGTTGCCCTCAAAGCTGATCTGATTGATGGTCGGGAATTCGGTGACTTTGATCACCAGCGTATTGCCGCGCGGAACCAACTCCACTGTTTCAAATACGCCACTGTCAAGAATGCGCTGATAGGCGTCGTTCAGCTCGCCAGCGCTGACAGTCTGACCGCGTTCGATCCCGGTATAGGCAACAA
>NZ_LUKH01001263.1:0-1149 GCF_001593695.1 Leisingera sp. F5
CATCTGAACCAAAGAGCGTTCCGACATCTGAGGTCTTCACGCTCCTTGCCCAGGCTCAAGGTGTGCAATGTATTGACCGAAGCAACACGGTAGATATTTGGGGCCAGATGAATAAAGGACCCGCTCTTCATCTGGCCCCAAATATCCCGGGGGAAGCCGCAGGCCGGGGGAAGAGCCCCCTTCATCCCTTCATCAAAAGAAACTCTGAGGATCAATATCAATGCTCAGCCGCAAGTCGCCTTTCAGCCGCAGGGGCGCGGTCCAGCGGGCGATGGCGTCCTGCAGCGGCACGCCCTTTGCCGCCTTGATCAGCAGCCGCACCCGGTGGCGGCCCCGAACGCGGGCAATCGGTGCGGGCGCCGGGCCGAACAGCTGGGCGCCAACCCGGCGCAGCGGGCCGTCATTGCGGGCCATCGCATTGCCCAGATCAAAGACTGCTGCCAAGTCCGGCCCCGACAGAATGATGCCCGCCATCCGCCCATAAGGCGGCACGCCTGCGGCCTGGCGCTCAGCAGCCTCGGCTTTCCAGAAGCTCTCCTCGTCCCCCGACAGAATCGCCCGGATCACCGGATGTTCCGGCTGAAAAGTCTGCATCAAGGCCTCGCCCGGCCGTTCGGCACGCCCCGCCCGGCCTGCCACCTGCCGCATCAGCTGAAACGTCCTCTCCGCCGCGCGCAGGTCGGAGCCCTGCAAACCAAGGTCGGCGTCGATCACCCCCACCAGCGTCAGCAGCGGAAAGTTGTGCCCCTTGGCCACCAGCTGGGTGCCGAGGATGATGTCGGCCTCCCCTTTCGCAATTTCCTCGATCCGGCTCTTCAGGGCGCGGGCGGAGCCGAAGAGGTCGGAGCTGAGAACCGCTATCCGGGCCTCGGGGAACAGGGCGGAGGCTTCCTCCGCCAGCCGTTCAATGCCAGGGCCGACAGGCGCCATCTTGCCCTCCACCTCGCAGGACGGGCAGGCCTCGGGCACCGGCTTGGTCTCACCGCATTGGTGGCACATCAGCCGCTTCATGAAGCGGTGTTCGACCATCCGCGCGTCGCAATGATCGCAAGCCACCTGGGCGCCGCAGGCGCGGCAGATGGTGACCGGCGCAAAGCCACGGCGGTTCAGGAACAAGAGCGACTGCTCACCCCGCTCCATCCTGAGTTT
>NZ_LUKH01001264.1:0-1148 GCF_001593695.1 Leisingera sp. F5
GATCCTGGTGGTTGACGACATGCTGGGCTTCTTCACCGCCTTCAAACCGAAATTCGTGAAACGCTACGCTGACCTTGGCCCGCTGGCCGAAGCAGGCATCGCCGAATACGCTGCTGAAGTGCGGGCGCGCTCTTTCCCTGCGGCAGAGCATGTGTTTGCCGATCAGGCGCCTTCCAAAGGATGACCTCCGAAATGACTGCTCCGATCCTGCGCCGCCTGTCTGATTTGCGCGCCAAGACAGCCGAATGGCGCCGCGCCGGCGAAACCACCGGGTTGGTGCCGACCATGGGTGCGCTGCATGCGGGCCATCTGTCGCTGGCCGAAGCGGCCAAACAGGCCTGCGACCGGGTGATCGTGACAATCTTCGTGAATCCAAAGCAGTTCAACAAGCCGGAAGATCTGGAGAATTATCCCCGGACCGAAACTGACGACGCGCAAAAGCTCGCCCATCTGGGGGTTGATCTGATCTATGTTCCGGACCCGGACCAGATCTACCCGGACGGCTATGCCACCAACGTCCTGGTCGGCGGCAGCATCACGGACGTGATGGAAGGCCCCTTCCGCCCAGGCCATTTCGACGGAGTGGCAACGGTGGTCGCCAAGCTGTTCCTGCAGACCAGCGCCGACAAAGCGTTCTTTGGCCAGAAGGACTACCAGCAGCTGATGGTGGTGACCCGCATGGCGCGGGATCTGGACATCCCGATCGAGGTGGTCGGCTGTCCAACCGTGCGGGAAGCTTCCGGGCTGGCGATGTCCTCGCGCAATCTGCTGCTGCCAAAGGACGGGCTGGCCAAGGCCGCGGCGCTGAATGCGGCAATGCGCGAGGCCGCCGCCAAGGCTTCGGCGGGAAGCCCCTGGGCACCGCTTGAGGCCGCCGCGCGCCAGGCGCTGGCAGAGGCGGGATTCGGCGACGTGGAATATTTCGACCTGCGCTGCGCCGAAACGCTGGAGGCGCTGGACACTCCAACCCGTCCTGCTCGCCTGCTGGCGGCGGCCTGGATGGATGGCATCCGTCTGATCGACAATATCGAAGTCTTGAAACTAAATTATTAGTAGGGGCTGGTAGCGGTAGCACCTTTGCGTTTATTGTCCCCGGTCAGAGGAGACTGGAGGGCAGCCGATGACCTATATTCTGGCAATTGATCAGG
>NZ_LUKH01001265.1:0-1147 GCF_001593695.1 Leisingera sp. F5
CTACGGAATGCCGGCCCGGGCCGGGGTTGTCCCCCGCAAAGACGCTACTGTTGTGGCCCGCCTGCGCGAAGCGGGCGCAATAATCCTTGGCAAGACCAACACTTCTGAGCTGACAGTTCACCAAGCGGCACACACCAATCCTCCGCTGTTTGGACGTACCAACAACCCCTATGACCTGGCACGATCACCCAGTGGCAGCAGCGGCGGCGCGGCGGCAGCGGTAGCGGCAGGATGTGCCGCTTTGGACATTGGCAGCGACACCGGCGGCAGCATTCGTGACCCTGCCCATGTTTGTGGAATTGCTGGGATCAAACCATCTGCGGGCCTCGTGCCGCGCACTGGCCATTGCGTGTCATATGGGCTTGGAACGCTGGATACCCTGACACAGATTGGGCCGATGGCACGTTATGTCGATGACCTGGCTCTGGCACTGACCGTTATCAGCGGCCCCGATGGGCAAGACCCTGATGCAACATCGGTTTACTCAAATGGAACTGTAGAAGCAGGTTTGGCCGGTATCCGGGTGGCCTATTATACCGGTTGCGGCGCTTATCCGGTTTCAGAAGATACGGCCAAAGCCGTAACCTGCGCGGTTGCCGCCTTGCAAGATGCTAAAGCCGACATTTCCCGGGACTTCCCCGCAGGTCTTCCCAAGGCCTCCATGCTATTCGAAGCTCTGGTGACAGCAGATGGGGGCGTGTGGAAAAACAAACTTTCCAGCCTCGCTCTAGAAGGCGGTATTTCCGGTTCAACGGATCTCAATCTTCGTCAGGAGCCACCAGCAGCAGACAGGAGCGCGACTGCATTTTGCAAGCAGATTTCGGCCTTCAAAGCCGATCTGTCGGCCTTCTTCAGCAGATATGATGTACTGCTTGGCCCCGTGTCACCGGCGGCCGCGCGTTTACATGATGATACGCCGCAAGGCTATAATTTCTGGAACGACCTGAATGTCCACAACATCAGTGGATTTCCGGCGGCGACTGTTCCCGCGGGGCGCAACTCAGGTGGTCTGCCAATCGGAGTGCAAGTCGTTTCGGCTATAAGGTGGTCTTGAGTTTCGTGGAGTTCGTCCGGCAGGAGGTTGGCGAAAGACGTTCCATCTCCAGCCTCTCCGGCAAGGCCCAAGTACTCCAGCAGCGTCGCCTTG
>NZ_LUKH01001266.1:0-1147 GCF_001593695.1 Leisingera sp. F5
CTCGTCTTTTTTCCTGCAGAGAGTTCTGTCAGGACAGCCGCCCAAACGGTGTCCTGAGCTTCGACGAACATTTCCAGTTCTTCCGCGAAATCGTCCTCGAAACCGCCGTCTATGCCGCCGTAATCACTCACTTTTTGAGCCGGCGCTCGCGTGCGGCCAGCAGTTTGAGGCGCAGGGCATTCAGCTGAATGAAACCTGCAGCATCGGTCTGGTCATAGGCGCCGGCGTCTTCCTCAAAAGTCACATGCGCTTCGGAGTAGAGCGAGTGTTCCGACCAGCGGCCCACGCAGGCTGCGGAGCCTTTGTAAAGCTTCAGGCGCACGGTTCCGGTGACATGTTCCTGGCTCTTGTCGATAGCAGCTTGCAGCATTTCGCGCTCGGGCGAATACCAGAAGCCATTGTAGATCAGCTCTGCGTATTTCGGCATCAATTCATCTTTGAGATGCATTGCCCCGCGGTCCATGGTGATCGATTCAATGCCGCGGTGGGCTTCCAGCAACAGGGTGCCGCCCGGGGTTTCATAAATGCCGCGGGATTTCATGCCGACAAAACGGCCTTCGACCAGATCAAGACGGCCGCAGCCATGCTTGCCACCCAATTCGTTCAGTTTGGTCAGCAGGTCTGCCGGGCTCAGCGTTTCACCATTAATGCTGACAGCATCGCCCTTTTCAAAACCGACCTCGATGAACTCAGGTTCATTCGGTGCGTCCTCGGGGTGAACGGTGCGCTGGTAGACATAATCAGGCGCCATGACCGCCGGGTCTTCCAGAACCTTGCCCTCGGAGGACGTGTGCAGCAGGTTCGCGTCAACTGAGAAGGGAGCTTCGCCGCGTTTGTCCTTGGCCACCGGGATCTGGTTTGCTTCGGCAAATTCCAGCAGACGGGTACGCGAGGTCAGATCCCATTCACGCCAGGGTGCGATCACCTTGATGTCCGGGTTCAAAGCGTAGGCTGCCAGCTCAAAGCGGACCTGATCGTTGCCCTTGCCGGTGGCGCCATGGGCGACCGCGTCGGCGCCGGTGGACTCGGCGATTTCCACAAGACGTTTGGAGATCAGCGGGCGGGCAATCGAGGTGCCCAGCAGATACAGGCCTTCGTAAACCGCATTGGCGCGGAACATCGGGAAGACGAAGTCGCGGACAAATTC
>NZ_LUKH01001267.1:0-1147 GCF_001593695.1 Leisingera sp. F5
GGAGAGCCGCCGCCGGGACAGATGCTCAACCCAGCGCGCGCCAGCCGATGTCGCGGCGGAAAAACCCCAGCGGCCAATCAACCCCGTCAACCATCGCATAGGCGCGGTCGCGGGCCTCCTGCAGGGTTTCACCGCGGGCGGTCACGTTCAAAACCCGGCCGCCGGCTGCCAGCACCTTGCCGTTTTCAGCCTTGGTGCCGGCGTGGAAGACCATGTTGCTGCTGTCCTCGGGCAGGGCCTTCAGCCCCTTGATTTCCGACCCTTTTTGGTAAGACCCGGGATAGCCCTCAGCCGCCATCACCACCGTGATCGCATGATCGTCGCCCCAGTTCACCTGCGCCTCGGCCAGGCGGCCCTCAGCCGCAGCGTGCATCAGGTCCAGCGCCTGCGCGCCCAGCCGCATCATCAGCACCTGGCATTCCGGATCGCCAAAGCGGACGTTGTATTCCACCAGCCGCGGTTGCCCGTCCTTGATCATCAGACCGGCATAAAGCACGCCCTGATATGGCATGCCGCGCTCAGCCATCACCCGCATGGTGGGCTTGACGATCTCGTCCATCGCGCGGGCTTCGATCTCGGCGGTCAGCACCGGTGCCGGGGAATAGGCCCCCATGCCGCCGGTGTTGGGGCCGGTGTCGCCTTCACCCACGCGCTTGTGGTCCTGGGCAGAGCCGATCGCCAGCACGTCCTCACCGTCCACCAGCACAAACAAGGACGCCTCTTCGCCTTCCATGAACTCCTCGATCACCACCTCGGCGCCGGCCCCGCCAAAGGCGCCACCGAACATGTCGTCGATGGCGGCGATGGCTTCGTCCTCGGTCATCGCGATGATCACGCCTTTGCCGGCGGCCAGCCCGTCGGCCTTGACCACAGTGGGCGCGCCGTGATTGCGCACATGCGCCTTGGCGGCTTCTGCATCAGTGAAATGGCCATAGCCAGCGGTGGGCGCATTGGCTGCATCGCAGACTTCCTTGGTGAAGCTTTTGGAGGCTTCCAGCCTGGCCGCCGCTTCCGAGGGGCCAAAGACCAGCAATCCCGCCTCGCGCAGACGGTCGGCCACCCCTGCGGCCAGCGGCGCCTCCGGGCCGATGATCACGAAATCGATGGCGTTCTCTTCGGCGAAACCGGCGACCGCGCCGCCATCCTC
>NZ_LUKH01001268.1:0-1147 GCF_001593695.1 Leisingera sp. F5
GGGCTTCGATCAGGCTGGTTGGGTTGGCTTGGCCGGTGCCTGCGATGTCAAACGCGGTGCCGTGATCGGGAGAGGTGCGGATGAAGGGCAGGCCCAAGGTTACATTGACGCCGCGGTCAAAATCCAGCGTCTTGATCGGGATCAGCGCCTGGTCGTGATACATGCAGACCGCTGCGTCATAGCGGGTGCGGGCGGCGGCATGAAACAGTGTGTCCGCAGGGTGCGGACCGGTGACATTCAGGCCTTCCGATTGCATCTGCCGGATCAGGACGTTGATCCAATCCAGTTCCTCATGGCCCATGGCGCCGCCTTCGCCCGCATGCGGGTTGAGCCCGGCGACAGCAATGCGGGGCGCTGCGATGCCGAACTGACCGCTAAGGCCGGCAGCGGTGATCTCGATGGTTTCGCGCAGCAGTTCCGGGGTCAGGGCCTTGGGGACGTCGGACAGGGCGATATGGATGGTGGCGGGCACCACGCGGAGCTGGGAACTGGCCAGCATCATCACCACCCGGTCCCGGCCTGCGAGGGACGCCAGGAACTCGGTGTGGCCGGGATAGGCAAAGCCGGCGCCATCAATCAACGCCTTTTTGTGGATCGGGGCGGTGCAGACAGCGGCGGCTTTGCCGGTCTGGACCAATTGGACTGCGGTCTCAATGGACCGGATGACGCCAGCGGCGTTGGCCGGGTCGGCAGTGCCCTTGACTGCGCTGCCGCCGAAGGCGAGAGGCAGTACCGGGAAGCTGTCTGCGCAGGAAGCCGCGGCTTCGGCGGGGGCGGAGATTTCCTGGACCGGGGTGCCCGCAGGCAGGTGGCGCGGGTCGCCGATCCAGAAGAACGGGCAAGAGCTACGCAGTGCGTCCCAAGCCTTGACGGCGATTTCCGGGCCGATGCCTGCGGGTTCGCCGCAGCTGAGGGCAATCGGCCCGGGCTGGCTCATTTGATGTCGATCCGGGCGTCGGCGCGCAGTTGTTCGAGGTAGCTGCTGGCCAGCGACGTCATCCGCTGTGCCGTCAGCGCATTGGCCACGGTCTCGCGCGAGCTGTCCTCGCCCAGGTCGGCAGTGCGGCCGCAGAGCATCAGAACCATCAGTGTCTGGCCGTTGTTGCGGGTCAGCGCGGTGGAGGTCTCATTCGGATCCAGCTTGGCC
>NZ_LUKH01001269.1:0-1147 GCF_001593695.1 Leisingera sp. F5
GCGCGA
The DNA here is from genome assembly GCF_001593695.1 of Leisingera sp. F5. Lineage (NCBI taxonomy): Bacteria > Pseudomonadati > Pseudomonadota > Alphaproteobacteria > Rhodobacterales > Roseobacteraceae > Leisingera > Leisingera sp. F5. The sequence continues at coordinate 7 of NZ_LUKH01001269.1, forward strand.
GGTGGACAAGGACCTTGCCCGCGGCGTCATCAATGCAGGCGACGCCGACCGCATCCGCACCGAGATTTCCCGCCGCATCCTGGCCGCCGATACCCAGCTGCAGCAGGCGCAGTCAGGCCGCTCGCAACCCCGCACCCTGTCGCTGGTCTTTGGCATAGCGACAGCGCTGCTGATCACCGGCGGCACCCTGGGGATCTACTGGCAGCTGGGCGCGCCGGGCTATGGCGACCTAGGCCTGAAGGACCGTATCCAGCTGGCAGGCCAACGCGCCGAAAACCGCCCCTCTCAAACCGAGGCTGAGGCCGAAGTACCCGCCCTGCCCAAGCCGCAGGTCGAGGAAGGTTACGTCACACTGGTGGAGCAGCTGCGCAAGACGGCTAGTGAACGCGCGGACGATGCCCAGGGCCAGGCCCTGCTGGCGCAGCACGAGGCGAACCTAGGTAATTTTCAGGCCGCCTATGCTGCCAAGACCAGTTACATCCGGCTGGCAGAGGGTCAGGTCAATGCCCGCGACTTCACTGAACTGGCCGAGTTGAAGATCATGGCCGCCGGCGGCTATGTCTCGCCCGAGGCCCAGGCCGACCTGCAGAAAGCACGCGCCATTGATCCCGCACACGGGCCTGCCCGCTATTACTGGGGCCTGATGCTGGGGCAGATCGGCCGCCCGGACCTGGCCTACCGCGAATGGGCGGCAACCCTGCGTGCAGGCCCCGCGAACGCCCCCTGGATCAAGGGCATCCAGGGTCAGATCGAGGAGATGGCCTTTCGCGCCGGTGTTGAGTACCAGCCGATTGCACCCGGCGGCACCACCGCCCCCGCCCTGCCCGGCCCCAGTGCCGAGGATATGGCCGGCGCCAGCGAACTCAGCGCTGAGGACCGGCAGGAGATGATCCGCGGCATGGTCACCCGGCTGTCGGACCGGCTGGCAACCGATGGCGGCTCGGCAGAAGAATGGGCCCGGCTCATCGGCGCCCTCTCGGTCCTTGGCGACACTGACCGCGCCCGCACCATCTATGATGAGGCCCGTGATGCCTTTGCCGCCGATCAGGAGGCGCTGGCGCTGCTGGAAACCATCGCAGCACAGGCGGGGATTGCACAATGATCCACGATGTTTTCGAAGATTTCGCCGCTGCCCTGCCGC
>NZ_LUKH01001270.1:0-1146 GCF_001593695.1 Leisingera sp. F5
AAGGAGAAGTATGAGCTGCACCACGGGGTGCGGATTGCCGATGCGGCGCTGGTCGCAGCGGCGACCCTGTCGAACCGCTATATCACCGACCGCTTTTTGCCGGATAAGGCTATCGACCTGATGGACGAGGCCGCCAGCCGCTTGCGCATGCAGGTGGATTCCAAGCCCGAGGAATTGGATGCGCTGGACCGGCAGATCCTGCAGATGCAGATTGAGGAAGAGGCGCTGAAGCTCGAGGACGACGCGGCCTCAAAGGACCGGCTAACGACGCTGCAGAAGGAACTGTCGGACCTGCAGGAGCAGTCGGCCGAGATGACCGCTCAGTGGCAGTCGGAACGGGACAAGCTGGCAGGGGCCCGCGACCTGAAAGAGCAGCTGGACCGTGCCCGCGCCGACCTGGACATAGCCAAGCGGGAGGGCAACCTCGCCAAGGCGGGAGAGCTGTCTTATGGCGTCATTCCGGGGCTGGAAAAACAGCTGTCCGATGCCGAGAGCCGTGAAGAAAAGGGCCTGATGGTCGAAGAGGCCGTGCGGCCGGAGCAGATCGCGGCTGTTGTGGAGCGTTGGACCGGTATTCCGACCTCCAAAATGCTGGAGGGCGAGCGTGAGAAGCTGCTGCGCATGGAAGATGATCTGCACCGCCGGGTGATCGGCCAAAACACTGCGGTGACCGCAGTGGCCAATGCTGTACGCCGGGCACGTGCAGGCCTGAATGACGAGAACCGGCCGCTGGGGTCGTTCCTGTTTCTCGGGCCGACCGGTGTTGGCAAGACCGAACTGACCAAGGCGGTTGCCGGTTTCCTGTTCGACGACGAGCACGCGATGGTCCGCGTCGACATGTCCGAGTTCATGGAGAAACACTCGGTCGCCCGGCTGATCGGTGCGCCTCCGGGCTATGTCGGCTATGACGAAGGCGGAATGCTGACAGAGGCCGTGCGCCGCCGCCCTTATCAGGTGGTGCTGTTTGACGAGGTCGAAAAGGCGCATCCGGATGTGTTCAACGTGCTGCTGCAGGTGCTGGACGACGGCATGCTGACCGATGGTCAGGGCCGCACCGTGGACTTCAAGCAGACGCTGATCATCCTGACCTCGAACCTGGGCGCGCAGGCGCTTAGCCAGCTGCCCGAGGGTGCGGATGCCTCGGAT
>NZ_LUKH01001271.1:0-1145 GCF_001593695.1 Leisingera sp. F5
TCCGCACCAAGGCGGGCCTGATGGACGTGTCCGGCCTCAAGAAAGTCCACGTCGTGGGTGAACACGCAGCTCAGGTCATCGACCGGGTCACCACCCGCAACGTCGAAAAGATCATGCCGGGCCGCTCCACCTACGCCTCGATCCTCAACGATCAGGGCAAATTCGTGGACGATTGCATCATCTACCGCCTGTCGGTGAACAGCTGGATGGTTGTGCATGGCACCGGCACCGGCATGGAGCAGCTGAATACCGTTGCAGCGGGCAAGAACTGCTCGGTGATCTTCGACGACAATCTGCACGACATGTCGCTGCAGGGCCCCGTCGCAGTGGATTTCCTGGCCGAATACGTCCCAGGCATCCGCGATCTGGCCTATTTCGGCATCATCCAGACCAAGCTGTTCGGCTGCCCCGTGATGATCTCGCGCACCGGCTACACCGGCGAGCGCGGCTATGAGATCTTCTGCCAGGCCAAGGACGCGGTTCACCTGTGGGACAGCATCCTGAAAGAGGGCAAAGGCTTGGGCATCGTACCGGTACAGTTCTCGACGCTCGACCTGCTGCGCACCGAAAGCTACCTGCTGTTTTACCCGGGCGACAACTCCGAGACCTATCCGTTCAACGACGAAACCTGCGGCGACACCCTGTGGGAGCTGGGATTGGAGTTCACTGTTTCTCCGGGCAAGACAGGCTTCATCGGCGCCGAAAACCACTATGCCGCTGAAGGCAAGGAGCGGTTCAAGATCTACGGTGTCGTGCTGGAAGGCACCACCCCGGCGGACGAAGGCGCAGACCTGCTGCAAAACGGCGAAAAAGTCGGCGTTGTCACTTACGGGATGTATTCCGACGTCAACAAGCACAACGTGGGAATTGCCCGGATGCCGGTGGCCTGCGCCAAGCCAGGCACCGAGCTGACAGTCCGCAATGGTGATGGCATCGAGATTGCCGCCACCGCCGAAGAAATGCCCTTCTACGACAAGGACAAATCGATCCGCACCGCAAAGGGCTGATCCGGATCCCGGGCGCCCCCGGTTGGGGGCGCCTGCTTTCGTTCACCCGGACTGCAGGAAAAGCGACCCACATGTCTAAGACCGTATTCCCCCCTTCCATCAACAGCCGCCCCGTCTATGGCGAGCTTGAGGCCCGTC
>NZ_LUKH01001272.1:0-1144 GCF_001593695.1 Leisingera sp. F5
GGCTGGAGTGTTTCGTGACCCGGCAAGTGGCCGATCACCACCCGTCCAAGCCGCACCCGTCGATGGTGCTGACGGCGATGGCGGAGACCGGGGTGGACCGGACCAGCACCGTGATGATCGGCGATACGCGGTTTGACATTGAAATGGGGCGCGCAGCGGGGGTCACCACCATCGCCGTGCCTTGGGGCTATCATCCGGCAGAGACATTGGGCGCCGATTACCTGATCCGCGATTTCGCGGAGCTGCGTCCGCTGCTGGCAGAGATTTGGAAGGTGTAAGAGATGAGCGGCTGGGCACAGAAGCGGTTCTGGAAAGACGTCACGGTTGCGCAGACCGAAGACGGGTTTGCGGTGGAGCTGGACGGGCGCCGGGTGAAGACGCCGGCCAAGGCGCCGCTGGCGGTGCCGACCCGGGCTATGGGCGACGCCATCGCTGCAGAATGGGACGCACAGACCGAATCAGTTGATCCCGGAACCATGCCCTGCACCCGCTCCGCCAATGCTGCAATTGACAAGGTGACACATCAGCACAGCGAAGTGGCCGCCATGCTGGCCGAATACGGCGATTCCGACCTGCTGTGCTACCGCGCCGACGCGCCGGTTGAATTGACGTTGCGTCAAGCGCAGGAATGGGACCCGGCGCTGGACTGGGCGGCAGGGGCGCTGGGCGTGCGGCTGCAGCCCCGGACCGGCATTCTGCACCAGCCGCAGGAGACCGCGGCGCTGTCGGCGCTGGCGGATAAGGTGCATGCGATGACAGCGTTTCAGCTGGCGGCTTTCCATGATTTGGTAGGGATTTCCGGCTCTTTGATCCTTGGCTTTGCTGCTGCGCAGGGCTGGCGCAGTGCCGATGAGATCTGGCAACTGTCGCGTCTGGACGAGCGCTGGCAGGAAGAGCAATGGGGTGTCGATGAGGACGCCCAGGCTGCGGCGGAGGTGAAGCGGCAGGAATTTCTGCACGCCAAGCGGTTTTACGATTTCTCCTGAGAGAACAGAAAATTACCGAATGACCCCGTGAGACGTAAATAAATTTACTCACGGACAATCTGTGCGTATGCCGCGCATCGAATTTCCTGATCCCACCCTTGACGTTTGTTGATGAATGCGCCCACACTTGGGCGCGAAAAAGGGGTAAACCCTTCTTC
>NZ_LUKH01001273.1:0-1144 GCF_001593695.1 Leisingera sp. F5
CGGAAGCGCTCAGAGTAATGGCTGCGCACGCCGGTGGCGGTGAAATGGCCGATGATTTTGTTGTCCGGGGTCAGCCCGACCCGCTGGAAGCGGAAGATTTCCTGCATCGAGATCACGTCGCCCTCCATGCCGGTGATTTCGGTGATGGAGGTCATCCGGCGGGAACCGTCCTGCAGACGCGAGGCTTGCACAATGAGGTTCACAGCCGAGGAGATCTGGCTGCGCACCGCTTTGAGCGGCATTTCAATACCTGCCATTGCAATCATGTTTTCCAGGCGTGAAATCCCGTCGCGGGCCGAGTTGGCATGGATCGTGGTCATCGAGCCGTCATGGCCGGTATTCATCGCCTGCAGCATGTCGATGACTTCCTCGCCGCGGGTCTCGCCGACGATGATACGGTCAGGGCGCATCCGCAGAGCGTTCTTCAGACAGTCGCGAGGGGAGACCTCGCCCTTGCCTTCAACATTGGGCGGGCGGCTTTCCATCCGTCCCACATGGGTCTGCTGCAGCTGCAGTTCCGCGGTATCCTCGATCGTCAGGATCCGCTCGGAATTGTCGATGAAGCTGGACAGCGCATTCAGCGTGGTGGTTTTACCCGAACCGGTACCGCCCGAGACGATGACATTCAGCCGGGTCGAAACTGCGGCCTGCAGAAAGGCGGCCATCTCCTCGGTGAAGGCGCCGAAATTCACCAGGTCGTCGATGCCCAGCTTGTCTTTTTTGAATTTCCGGATCGACACCAGCGAGCCATCCACCGCAACCGGCGGCACCATCGCGTTGAAACGCGAGCCATCGGCCAGGCGGGCGTCCACATAGGGGTTGCTTTCATCAACACGGCGGCCCACAGCCGAGACGATCTTGTCGATGATCCGCATCAGATGCTTCTCATCCTTGAAGGTGATGTCGCTGATCTGCAGTTTGCCATCACGTTCAATAAAGATCTGCTGCGGGCCGTTCACCAGGATATCGCTGACCGTGTCGTCCTGCAGCAGCGCCTCAAGCGGGCCAAGGCCGGTGACCTCGTCATACAGCTCCTTGTTCAGCTGCTGGCGGTCCTCGCGGTTCAGAACAATGCCTTTTTCCGCCAGAATCTCGGTTGCAATCGTGGCGATCTCAGATCGCAGCTCTGCCTCGCCTGCGCGTT
>NZ_LUKH01001274.1:0-1143 GCF_001593695.1 Leisingera sp. F5
CGGGCGGCAAGCTGCACTGGATGCCCTTGTGCGGCAAAGGCATGGGCCACGGCCAAGCCGATGTCCGAACGGGCGCCAAAGATCAGAACAGGAGATTTTGTCATAGCGAAAGCCTTTGCGATTGTGCGGACTGAAATGCCGGGTGCAGCCCGGAAGATTGCCGCATTCCGGTGAAGCCCGCAGCCCTGGGGTCCGCCGCTCGCAAGGTATCCGCGTGCATCCGGCTATCCTTGGCCAGGTAGAACCGGCCGCCATGGGTGATGGTGATCCGGTCCAGTTCCTCCATCAGCGCCAGGCTGCGGGGATTGACCGGGAAATCCAGCGCCAGCGTGTAGCCTTCCATCGGGAAGGAGAACGGGCTGTCCTGCGGTCCCAGCCGCTTGAGCACTGCCAGAAAAGAGCCCTGCCCGGCAGCCGAGATCGCCTGCAGCAACCCGCGCAGGCCGCGCCGGGCGCTGTCGAGCGGCAGTACACATTGAAACTGGGCAAAGCCCTTGCGCCCGTAAATCCGGTTCCAGCCAAGCAATGCATCGAGCGGGAAGAAATAGCGGTTCCAGTCGGTAATCAGCATCCCAGCCTTTCGGGCACCTGCCCAGTAGTAGGCGGAATTGAAGGCACGAACACTGAAGCGGTTCAGCGAAAATGAGGGGAACACCGGTGGCACCTGCCGGGTCTTTGCACTGGCGATGGCATAGGGGGTGGCCGACTGTTGCGCGCTCAAGTCCCGTGAATCCGCATGTTCGCCCAGCATAACAAGCGAGCGGCCCAGTGTGTTGCCTTCCGACAGGCAATCAATCCACGCTACCGAATAGGTTGCGCTGGCCGACCGCTCGAAGATTTCCATCGCGGCATCCAGATTTGCAGCCGGCTGTGTCTGCTGCCGGATCCAGGCCGACGGCACCGCCCGCAGCCTGATCGCGGCCTTGACAATGATCCCGGTGAGCCCCATGCCGCCAGCAGTCCAGCCGAACAAATCGCTGTTTTCCTGCGCCGAGCAACGGCGCAGCGTGCCGTCCGGCCCCATGACATCCACCCAGTCCAGGCAATTGCGGAAACTGCCCTCCTTATGGTGGTTCTTACCATGCACATCCGCCGCGATCGCTCCGCCAAGGGTCACAAACTTGGTGCCCGGCACCACTGCCG
>NZ_LUKH01001275.1:0-1142 GCF_001593695.1 Leisingera sp. F5
ATCATTGAGAATATGGGCGGCAAGCTGATGGGACCGGCGGAGGTGCGCGAAAAGCTGGGGCTGACCAAGCGTGCGCCGGCGGCGCAGTAAGCGGCGATCAGCGGTTTCGTTGAATTGAAGGAATTGGGGGCTCGCCCCCAAGCCCCCAGGATATTTTGGGCCAGAAGAAGAGCCGGGCGGTTCTCAAAGGGAAGCAGATGAAAACAGCAGCAATCATTGGCGGCGGGGTTATTGGTGGCGGCTGGGCCGCGCGATTCCTTCTGAACGGCTGGGATGTGCGGGTCTTTGACCCGGACCTGGAAGCAGAGCGCAAGATCAGCGAAGTGCTCGGCAATGCGCGGCGCTCCTTGCCCGGTCTGGGCAATGTGGCGCTGCCGGCGGAAGGCAGCCTGACGTTCCATGAGACCATTGCCGAAGCCGTGGACGGCGCGGAGTGGGTTCAGGAGAGCGTGCCGGAGCGGCTGGATCTTAAGCAGAAGGTTTACGCTGAGTTGCAGGCCCATTGCGCGCCAGACGCAGTGATCGGCTCTTCGACTTCCGGCTTCAAGCCCTCGCAATTGCAGGACGGGCGGGAGAACCCCGGCCAGATTGTGGTCACGCATCCGTTCAACCCGGTCTACCTGCTGCCGCTGGTGGAGCTGGTCACAACGGCGGCCAACCCGGCAGGCGTCATCGACCGGGCCAAGGAAATCATCACTGCCATCGGCATGTACCCGTTGCACCTGAAGAAAGAGATCGACGCCCATGTGGCCGACCGCTTTCTGGAGGCGGTCTGGCGTGAGGCCTTGTGGCTGGTCAAGGACGGCATAGCCACCACCGAGGAGATCGACAACGCGATCCGCTACGGCTTTGGCATCCGCTGGGCGCAGATGGGGCTGTTTGACACCTACCGGGTAGCGGGCGGCGAAGCGGGCATGAAGCATTTCATGGCGCAGTTCGGCCCCTGCCTGTCGTGGCCCTGGACCAAGCTGATGGATGTGCCCGAGTTCAATGACGAGCTGGTGGATCTGATCGCAGGCCAGTCGGATGCGCAATCCGGCCATCTGCCGATCCGCAAGATGGAGCAGATCCGCGACGACAATCTGGTCGGCATGATGCGGGCCCTTGGCAACAACGGCTGGGGTGCGGGTGCGCTGCAGAAT
>NZ_LUKH01001276.1:0-1141 GCF_001593695.1 Leisingera sp. F5
CGCATCCTCGGCCATGCCCTGCAGCAAATCGCCTAAACCGCCGCCGCCGATATGGGTCCAGTGCCATTCCAGCCCCGCGGGAAGCAGAGCCAGAGCGGCGATCAGCCGGTCAAAGCCTTTTTTCTCAACCAAACGCCCTACTGACATGAAGCGGACCGGGTCCTGCGGCTGGCGCGGACGGCGCTCCGGCGGCGCGGGGAGTCGCGACAGGTCGAGCCCGTGATAGACCAGATCAACCCGGTCCGGCGTATCGGCCATCTGTTGCAGATGTTTGGCGCCAAAACCGGTGCACGTGGTGCCAAAGGCCGCGCCGTGATGGGCGGCGGAGAGCTTTTCCTTAAGCTCCCAATCCGGCGATGTCCAAATGTCCTTGGCGTGGGCCGAAAAGCTCCACGGCAGCCCGCGCATGATCGCGGCATAACGCGCAACGGAGGAAGGCGTGTGCAGGAAGTGCGCATAAAGCCCTAGCACTTCCGCGGGCATTTCTGCGGCCAGCACACAGGCCTGGCCAAAGCGGCGGATGCGGTTGAGTGTCAGATCACGGCGCAGATCGGCACGCCAAACTCTATAGGCTTCAGCATAGCCGGGCAGCCGTTGAGCCATCGCGCGCGCGCTCCAGACCCGCTCTGGCTCCTCGTAAAGGTATTCGGGAAGGTAGTTCACGCGCGCCTGCAGCCGCGCATGCAGCGGGTGGCGCTTGACGTCTGTGGGGTGGCGCAGAGACCAGATCTCAAGCGCGTGGCCGGCGGCCTCCAGAGCCACCAGTTCCTGTGCAATGAAGGTTTCGGACAGCCGCGGCCAGCCCTTGACCACCACTGCAAGCGGCGGGCGGGGCGTGCTCATTCGGCGGCCTCTTGATGTGTGTTCTGCAGCAATGCGTCCACCCGGCGGGTGACATAGTCCAGCCCGTCCAGCAGACCCTCTGAGCCGGCCGCGGAGGGTGGCGGCTGGTTGGCCAGCGCGCGGATCGCCTTGGCCAGCGCCGGGGCGTTCCACCCGTCGCGGGTTTCGTCCAGCATAGTGGTGAGGCCGATTTCCTCGGCCCGGCTGGCGCGGATCCATTGTTCCAGCCGCGGCGTGGTGCGGGGCACGATCACTGCGGGTTTGTCAAAGGACAAGACTTCGCAGAACGTATTGTAGC
>NZ_LUKH01001277.1:0-1140 GCF_001593695.1 Leisingera sp. F5
GCCATGCTCAGCACCGCAAGCCAGATCATGCGCATCATCGCGCTGCTGCCGCCTGCCCGGCCGGAAATTGCAATTGCCTGTGGCTGCACGGATCTACTCCTTGTCACTTCTAAGTCACTTCTAATTCTTCTTGTCCGCCCCTGACCGGCGCCAACACCGGAACAGCCGGGCGGAGTCTTATGGACCCAATGTAGGAACTTCCGCCCGCCCCGCAACAAATGTTGCAAGGAATAAAGCCGCTGTGACCGGGTTTTCAGCCCGCAACAGCGGGGGCGCGTCCTGCTGCAGGCATCCTAGCAGGGAAAAATTACGTTTTCGCTGAAAATCTGGGGGGGGGAAACGGCGCCTCAGATGCCAAACCTGAACGCCAGCCAGACCAGGATCAAACCCAGCGCCAGCGCCGCCAGCCCCGCATTGCGGCGCTGCTCCTCGCTCAAGGCCCGCAGCATTTCCAGCAGCCGCTCCACAAGCGAAGGGGCCAGTGCGTACACCAGCCCCTCTGCAATCAGTACCAGCCCAAGAGCCAGGAGGATGAACCCCATTACTGCCCAGCCGGCTTGCCGTCCGAGGATTTCAGGTAGTTGAAAAACTCGTTGTCCGGCGACAGCACCATGGTGGAATTCCCTGCCAGCAGCGAATTCGCATAGGCGTTGAGGCTGCGGTAGAATTCAAAGAACTCCGGGTCCGCACCATAAGCCTGGGCAAAGATCGCGTTGCGTTCGGCATCTGATTCACCGCGGATGATCTCCGCCTCGCGCTGCGCTTCCGACACCAGCTCGACCACGGTCCGGTCGGCCTGCGCCCGGATCCGCTGTGCGGCTTCGTTACCGCGGGCGCGCTCGTCGGTGGCTTCGCGCACCCGCTCGGCCCGCATCCGCTCAAACGTCGCGTCCAGGTTCTCGGACGGCAGGTCGGTGCGTTTCAGCCGCACGTCGATGATGGCAATTCCCAGCGCACGCGCATCGGCAATGGCGCCGTTGCGGATCCGCAGCATCAGCGCCGCCCGGTCGGAACTCAGGATATCGTTGGAGCTGACCGAGCCGAGGATCTCGCGGGTTTGCGCCCGCAGGATCGAATCCAGCCGGTTTTCCGCAGTGGCGATACCGCCGGCACCAACCGCCTGACGGAAACGGTTGACGT
>NZ_LUKH01001278.1:0-1138 GCF_001593695.1 Leisingera sp. F5
CCGCGCCGCCTGACCCTTGCGCTGGATGGCCTGCTGGCTGAAAGCCCCACCATCCGGGAAGAGCGCAAAGGCCCCAAGGTCGGCGCGCCCGACAAGGCGATCGAGGGCTTCCTGCGCGGTGCGGGCCTGACCCGGGATCAGCTGGAAGAGCGCGACACCCCCAAAGGCGCGGTCTATTTCGCCTTGATCGAAAAGCCGGGGCGTGCGGCAGCAGAGATCATCGCCGAAGTGCTGGAAGACTGTATCCGCAATTTCCCTTGGCCCAAGTCGATGCGCTGGGGCGCAGGGAGCTTGCGCTGGGTGCGGCCGCTGCATTCGATCCTCTGCATCCTGTCGGATGAGGCCGGGGGATCAGTTGTGGATCTGGACATCGACGGCATCAAATCGGGCAGCACCACCCGCGGCCACCGCTTCATGGCGCCGGAAGAGATCACCGTCACCGGCTTTGACGACTACGCCGCCAAGCTGAAGCGCGCGCATGTGGTGCTGGACCCCCGCGAACGCGCTGAGGCGATCTGGCAGGAAGCCGCCAATCAGGCCTTTGCCAACGGTCTGGACGTGGTCGAGGACAAGGGCCTGCTGGCCGAGGTCGCCGGCCTGGTCGAATGGCCGGTGGTATTGATGGGCGCTATTGACGAAGAATTCCTGGAGCTGCCGCCGGAGGTTTTGCAGACCTCCATGAAGGAGCATCAGAAGTTCTTCTCGGTCAGGAACCCCAAGACGGGCCGGATTGAGAAGTTCATCACCGTTGCCAACTGCGAGACCGCGGACAATGGCGCGACTATCCTGGCGGGTAACCAAAAGGTTCTGTCGGCGCGTCTGGCCGATGCCAAGTTCTTCTGGACGAACGACTTGCGCGTGGCCAACTCCGAGGCGGGCATGAGCGCCTGGGTCGAGAACCTCGGCAACGTGACCTTCCACAATAAGCTGGGCACCCAGGCCGCACGCATTGACCGCATCGCCGCGCTGGCCCGCGAGATCGCGCCGGTGGTGGGCGCCGATGCGGATCTGGCAGAGCAGGCAGCACGGGTGGCCAAGGCCGACCTTAGCTCCGAGATGGTCTATGAATTCCCGGAGCTGCAGGGGCTGATGGGCCGCTACTACGCTGAAGCCGCTGGCCTGCCGCAGGATCAGGATC
>NZ_LUKH01001279.1:0-1137 GCF_001593695.1 Leisingera sp. F5
GGATCCCCTTGACCACCGACAACCCGTGCTCGCGTGCCAGCATGACCTGTTGCACCACGATGATCCCCGCCATCATCAGGATTGACCAGAACACTGCACTGCCGGGGCTCCAGCGCTCGACAAGCAGAAGGTAAACCAGCATACCGATCGGGATCAGGAAATACGCTCCTTCTTTCAGTGTCTTGCGGATCGCCGGCAGATCAGCTTTGGGCAGGCCTTCGAGGCCCAGCTTCAGGCTTTCCAGATGCGAGATGTAGAACAGAGACAGATAGGCGATGAAGGCCGGGATCATCGCATGCACGATCACATCGTAATAGGAAATGCCGATGAATTCCGCGATGATGAAGGCCGAGGCGCCCATGATGGGCGGCATAATCTGCCCGTTGATCGACGCAGACACCTCAATCGCTCCGGCTTTGTCGCCAGGGAAGCCAGTCTTCTTCATCACCGGAATTGTGAAGGCGCCTGTTGTCACCGTGTTCGCAATGGACGAGCCTGAGATCATTCCCGTCAGGCCAGATGCCAGAATGGCTGCCTTGGCCGGCCCGCCGCGGTATTTGCCAACAGCCGCAAAGGACAGGTCCAGAAAAAATTTGCCGGCGCCGGCGGTATCCATGAAAGCGCCGAACAGCACAAACAGGAACACGTAGCTGACGGACACCGCAATCGGGATCCCGAAAATCGCCTCGCTGGTCAGCCAGTTGTAACCCGTCATCCGAGAGATCGACACCCCGCGGTGGGCGATGATCTCGGGCATGTATGGTCCGAACAGCGAGTAAACCATGAAGATACCGCAGACGATGACCAGAGGGAGCCCCACGCCCCGGCGCGTGGCTTCCAGCAACAGCGCCATGCCTACGGCGGACAGGACGGCTTCAAACGGAACGGAAATGCCCCAAATATCCAGGTCGAGCAGGATGCCCGCACGCAGGACGATGCCGTCATAACCCAGCCAGACATACAGCGCACAGGCGGCTGAAATTCCTGCCAGGATCAGGCTGAACCACGCCTTGCCCGCGCGCTCCTGCTCAAACTTGGCAGGAAACAGCAGGAAGCACAGAAACAGGCCAAAAGCCAGGTGAATGCCGCGGGCGGGCAGGTCCACGAAGATGCCCCAGCCAAGTGCATAGGGAACCG
>NZ_LUKH01001280.1:0-1137 GCF_001593695.1 Leisingera sp. F5
GGCGGGTTGAACCTCAAACCCGGCAACAGCATGGCGCTGATGAAAAAAGACATGGGGGGGGCAGCCAATGTCCTGGGGCTGGCGCGGATGATCATGGCCGCTGGCCTGAAACTGCAGCTTCGGGTGCTTATACCGGCAGTGGAGAATGCTGTGTCCGGCCCCGCCTTCCGACCCGGCGATGTGCTGACGTCCCGCAAGGGGCTAACGGTGGAGAACAACAACACCGACGCCGAGGGCCGCTTGGTACTGGCCGACGCACTGGCACTGGCGGCCGAAGACACGCCGGATCTGCTGATCTCCATGGCCACTCTCACCGGGGCTGCCCGTGTGGCCGTCGGCCCGGATTTGTCGCCCTTCTATACCGACCGCGATGCAGATGCCGCCGCGCTGGCGGCCAGTGCGGCGCGCACCGCTGACCCGGTCTGGCGAATGCCTTTTTATGACCCTTACGAGACAATGATCGAACCCGGCATTGCCGATCTCGACAATGCGCCCTCCGGCGGTTTTGCAGGGTCGATCACCGCCGCGCTGTTCCTGCGCCGCTTTGCCGGAGACACCCGCTACATGCATTTCGACATCTACGGCTGGACCCCCAGCGCCGCACCCGGCCGCCCCAAGGGCGGCGCCTTGCAGGGCGCCCGCGCTCTGTTTTCCGCCCTGCCGGACATGCTGGAGATCTGATTCCATGGCAGACCGCCGCCGTACTCCGGTGAATGACCGCATCGCCGCCACGCATCTTGAGACCGCACCAGAAGGGTTGGCGCGGGCCGAAGGCACCGCCGCCCGCATCGGTGTAGCCGTTGCGGACCTCCTGCGCGCGCCTGACGGCGCCCGCGACCGCCAGCTTGTCTACGGCGAGCCGGTCACGGTCTACGAAGACCGCAATGGCTGGTCCTTCCTGCAGGTTGCCAAAGATTCCTACGTGGGCTATCTGCCCAGCGCTTCCCTGACCGCGCCGTTTGAGGCCACGCACTGGGTCAGTGCCCCAGCCACCCATGCCTATTCCGCCGATGACTTCAAATCACCAGAAACCCATGCCCTCAGCCACGGCAGCCGGGTGCAGGTCCTGGGCGGCACCGGGCGGTTTCTGCAAACCAACCTCGGATTCATCCCCGCCCGCCACCTGTCGCCGCTGGG
>NZ_LUKH01001281.1:0-1137 GCF_001593695.1 Leisingera sp. F5
AACGGATGTGGGACAGATTCTTCACCCACTCAAAGTAGGACACCGTCACACCGCCCGCGTTGGCATACATGTCGGGAATGATCACGCAGCCCTTCTTGCGCAGGATGTCGTCCGCACCGGCAGTCACTGGGCCGTTTGCAGCCTCGATAATCAGCGGTGCCTTCACGCGTTCGGCGTTGGACAGGTTGATCACGCCTTCCAGCGCGGCCGGGATCAGGATGTCGCAGTCTTCTTCCAGCAGCAGAGCGCCGTCTTCCACATACTGGGCATCCGGGTAGCCGGACACGCCGCCATGCTTAACAATCCAGTTGCGCACCGCCTCAACGTCCAGACCATCGGGGTTCGACAACCCGCCATCCCGTTCGATGATACCAGTGATCCGCGAACCATCTTCCTCGGACAGGAATTTGGCCGCGTGATACCCCACATTGCCAAGTCCCTGAACGATGACCCGCTTGCCATCAAGTTTACCGGTGAGGCCGGCCGCCGCCTTATCCTCCTCGTAACGGAAGAATTCCTGCAGCGCATATTGCACGCCGCGGCCCGTGGCCTCCACCCGGCCGGAGATGCCGCCGGCATTCAGCGGCTTGCCGGTGACACAGGCCTTGGCATTGATGTCGGTGGTGTTCATGCGGGCGTACTGGTCAGCGATCCAGGCCATCTCGCGCTCGCCGGTGCCCATGTCGGGCGCAGGCACGTTCTGCGAGGGGTGGATCAGGTCGCGCTTGGCCAGCTCATAAGCAAAGCGGCGGGTGATCAATTCCAGCTCGTGTTCTTCATATTCGCGGGGGTCAATGCAAAGCCCGCCCTTGGAGCCACCGAACGGCGCCTCCACCAGAGCGCATTTATAGGTCATCAGCGCCGCCAGCGCCTCGACCTCGTCCTGGTTTACGCCGGTGGCATAGCGGATGCCGCCCTTCACAGGTTCCATATGTTCGGAATGGACCGAGCGGTAGCCAGTGAATGTGTGCATGGCGCCGCGCAGGCGCACCCCGAACCGCACCGTATAGGTCGCGTTGCAGACCCGGATCTTTTCCTCCAGCCCCGGCGGCAGATCCATCAGGGACACGGCCCGGTTAAACATCAGGTCCACGCTCTCGCGGAAGCTCGGCTCTGTGCGGCTGCTCATCTAAAATC
>NZ_LUKH01001282.1:0-1137 GCF_001593695.1 Leisingera sp. F5
GATATGGATCACCTCGAACCCGGTGCAATTTCCGTGGGTGGGAAGATCCTCGAACTGGCAGGGGCAGCCGTAGTTGCAGTTGCAGTTCCCGAAGCTGCGGCCCTCGATGTACCAATCCACATGCGCCATGACTGTCTCCTCCGGTTCTGCTGCTGAAAAGATGCAGGGAAACTATACCATAAAGCAGCCGCAAATTCAGGAGGGCGCAGCCCGGGGCCGCCGCGGGACCCGGGCCGGCAGTTTCAGCTTGCAGTAACGGCGCTGGTGCTGAGCACCGCGGCATAGGCAAAACCAAGCGCAGACATATAGGCCTTGTGAACATCTTCGGCGGCGATGGTCCAGCCGTTGAACTCCAGGTCGCGCGAGGAACAGGCATCTTCGGGCACGGTGACGGCATAGCCATAGTCCGCAGCGGCGCGGGCGGCGGCGTTCCCGTGCGGTCTGCCGAGACGATGGCTGAGAAGATCGTTGCCAGCCGCGCGGGCTTCCTGATCCAGAACACCACGGGGGCGGCGTGATGGACAAGCTGACCACTTATTCCGTCCTGTCCCGCATTCGCCGCTCTGGCGACGTTTATGAGCCGCACGGTGAGCGTACTGAAATTGAGTTGTCTGAGAAGGAAGCGGCACCGCTGAAGCTGCTGGGCCGCATCGGTGAACCGCGCGGCCAAATCCCGCGCCTTTGCTGATGCACTCACGGACCTCATCACACCGTCTGGTTCTATGGATTTGGGCTGGTTTGAACTGGATGATCTGGCGTAAAACGCCGCACAATCCGTTAGAAATTCAAATTTCGTGTCTCAAAGCTGGTACCGGTTTGTGCCAAAGATGCCGCCGCGCCACAGCAGCGCGGTGACACACCCGCCGGGCTTACGCCCTGGCCCTCTTGCTTTCGCCGGCCCTTGTGGTAGCAGGGCACAAGCAGAATTCGAGAGGCCGTGATGGACGATCTTAAAGCCAAATATCTGGGTCAGATTGCCGATGCCGCGGATGAATCCGCGCTGGAAGCGATCCGCCTTGCCGCCGTGGGCAAAAAGGGCGAAGTGGCGCTGAAGATGCGCGAGCTGGGCAAGATGACCCCGGAAGAGCGCCAGGTCGCAGGGCCGGCGCTGAACGCGCTGAAGGATGAGATCAACTC
>NZ_LUKH01001283.1:0-1136 GCF_001593695.1 Leisingera sp. F5
GATCATAGGGGCGCAGGAAATCAGCATTGGCGCGCAGGTCGTCCAGCACCGCCATGGTTTCGGGGAACGCCCCTGCCCGCTCGCGGAGCGCGGGCCACAGGTACAGCGCCTCACGCCGGTGGGCGAGGTCGAACAGCGCTTGCTCAGTCCAGCCGAACAGCGGCGACTTCAGTGCTTCCGCCAGTGATAAGGAATCCTCCGGCAGGGCCAGGAACCGCAGCAGTGCAGCGATGTCCTTCACCGCCAGTTCTGCACCTACTTTCAACCGGTCAGCGCCGGCAATGGGCAGCTCGGCTTTCTTGCAGGCACGGATGATCTCAGAGAACAGATCAGACCGGCGCTGCACCAGAATCAGGAAATCACCTGCCTGAACCGGCCTGCGCTGGAAGGTGCCGCGTTCAGCACCGTCCTCAGGGATTGTGACGCCGGTGCCGATCATCTGTTTGATCGATTGGGCGATGCGTTCGGCCAGGATCACTGTGTGATGGCGGCTGCTGGGCCGGTCAACGGGGCTGGTCCAGTCAGGATCCTCGTCGTCCTCGACCTTTCCGACCACTGGCCAAAGGTCCACCCGGCCCGGCAGGTCGGATTTGAAGGCCCGGTGCAGCGCTTCCTTACGAAAACCTGCGCGCGGGCTGTCCCGGAATACGAGATCCACCAGTTTCAGGATCGCAGCAGAAGAGCGGAAGGAGAAATCGAGCGAGGCATCCTGCAGCCCCGCTCCGGTTTCCGCCAGCCGGTGCCCGAACTCTTGCTGCATCCGGTCAAAGGCATCCGGATCGGCACCTTGGAAAGAATAGATCGACTGTTTCTTGTCACCGACCACAAAGATCGTGCGTTCGACATCCGAGCGCGCACCAACGCCGGATGTGAATTCCTGCGCCAGTTTCTCAATCACGTCCCATTGCACCGGGCTGGTATCCTGTGCCTCGTCCACCAGAATGTGGTCGATGCCGCCATCCAGCCGGTACAGCACCCAGGCGGCAACGCCCGGATCGTTCAGCAATTGCCGGGCCTTCAGGATCAGGTCGTCAAAGTCGAGCCAGCCACGCAGCTGTTTGCGGTGCTCATACTCCGGCAGGAAGGCGGCGGCAAAGCGATGCAGATCATGGCTTTTGCGAGCGGCAGCCAGGGCC
>NZ_LUKH01001284.1:0-1136 GCF_001593695.1 Leisingera sp. F5
GGAAGTGGGCGGTTACCGATTCACCTATTCACGGCGGATGATCGATGCGACCGGCGTCCTGGGTGCGATTGTCGTCGAGGTGGACCTGCAGAAGTTCGAACGGGCCTGGGCCGGGATTTCCGATGCGGTTCTGGTCACTGACAGCACCGGCAATATCATTCTGGCCACCGAGGCCCGTTGGCGTGGTCTGCAGGAGGGCGATGCGCTGACCCTGCAGACGCCCGAGGGTGCCATCCAGCGGGCAATCCGCGCCACCACCGACTGGACCGCGCTGCCGCCGGACGCCTATCTTCAGGGCGAGGCGGTGATGCGGCTGGAAACCCGGGTGCCGTTCCAGGGCTGGCGGATGGCGTCCTTCACAACTTATTCCTCGGTGCGCGAGCGGGTTAACGCAGTGCTGGCGCTGGAAATTATGGGATTCGCCATTCTGCTGGCACTGGCTTTTTATGCGCTCAGCCGGAAAACGGCGCTGCGCATGGCGCTGTTCCAGCGCGAGTCGGCAGAGCTTCGCGTATTGAACGCGCGCTTGCAGCGGGAAATTGCCGAGCGGGAACGGATGCAAAAGACCCTTGCCGTTGCTGAACAGAGCCTGGCGCAAAGCTCGAAACTGGCCGCCTTGGGCGAGATGTCTGCGGCTGTCAGCCACGAGTTGAATCAGCCGCTGGCGGCGATGAAAACCTATCTGGCCGGCGCCCGGCTGCTGCTCAACCGCAACCGCCCGGATGAAGCACTCGCGTCCTTTGGCCGGATTGATGATCTGATCGAACGGATGGGGGCGATCACCCGGCAGCTGAAATCCTATGCGCGCAAGGGCGGCGATGCGTTCAGCCCAGTAAACGTGGGCGATGCACTGGCTTCCAGCCTGTCGATGATGGAGCCGCAGCTGCGTCAGAGGCATGTGAAAATTACCCGCATCCTGCCGGAAGAACCTGTTATGGTGATGGGCGACCGGATGCGGCTGGAACAGGTCATGGTCAACCTCTTGCGCAATGCGCTGGACGCCACCAAATCGGTGGCCGACCCGGAGGTGGAAATTCTGCTGGCCGCAGGTGAGACGGCAACCCTGTCGGTGCGGGACAACGGGGTGGGGATCAACGACTTCGACGACTTGTTCGAACCGTTCTACACCACCAAGC
>NZ_LUKH01001285.1:0-1136 GCF_001593695.1 Leisingera sp. F5
TCGGCAGCATCCACAATCACCACCCGCCGCCCGCCATCCGTGGCCGACAGGCCGAAGAAACGGTTCAGTTTTCGGATGTCATCCACCACGATCTGGCTGCGCAGCTTGCCCTTGTCGTCGTAAGAGCGTGTGATCGGCGCCAGCCCCGGCTCTGCCAGCGCCTGAATGCGGTGCGAGACCGGGTATTCGGGATCAATGTCCAAGGTCCGGGGCGGGGGCGGGGCGCCGAACAGGCCTTTCTCTGCCGGGGGTGTGGCCAGCAGAAAACGGGCTATCCGCCAGGCCAGCGTTGCCTTGCCGACGCCCTGCGGGCCGGTCAGCAGCCAGCCGTGGTGCAGCCGGTCGGAGGTGTAGGCGGTCAGGAAATCCTGTTCCGCCGCGTCCTGGCCGATCAGCCGCTGGGTTTCGCGCGGATGCGGGGCGCCTTCCGCCTGATCGGCGCGCGGCAGATCGTCGTCAGCGCTCATGCCCCGGTACCTTTCAGGGCGTCATCCGCCAGCCGGCACACATCCGCGGCAACTGCATCCACCGCTCGGGCGCCATCGACAACCCGGAAACGGTCCGCAAACTCCTGCGCCAGCGCCAGGAAACCCGCCCGCATCTTTTCCTGCAGTTCGATGCCGAAATCCTCGAACCGCTCTTCCTTGCCCTGCCGCCCCTTGGCGCGAGCAAGCCCGGTGGCCGGGTCCATGTCGATAAGCAGGGTCAGGTCCGGCTCGCGGCCAATCATCAGCTTGTGCATCTGGTCCACAGCGTCCCGCAAATCACCGCGGGACAACCCCTGATACATCCGCGTGCTGTCAGCAAAACGGTCGCAGATCACCACCTTGCCCGCCGCGAGGGCAGGCTCAATTGTGCGCTCCAGATGGTCGCGCCGCGCTGCCATGAACAACAGCAGTTCGGTCTCTGCCGACCAGCGGTCCGGATCGCCTTCCAGCACCAGGCGGCGGATCTCTTCCGCACCGGGAGAGCCGCCCGGCTCGCGTGTCAGCACCACGTCACGGCCTGCGTCCTGCAGGGATTCCGCCAGCAGGCGGCATTGTGTTGATTTCCCGGACCCGTCGATGCCTTCAAAGGTGATGAACAGGCCGCGCCCTGCGCCAGCCGTCACAGCGCCCCCTCGGGACCGGTCAGAA
>NZ_LUKH01001286.1:0-1135 GCF_001593695.1 Leisingera sp. F5
CTCCTGGAGGTGGAGCTGTCTAGCCGCGCCCTGCCGCGCGCGCATATGGCCCTGATCGACCGGCTGCAAATGATCAATGGAACGGTGGCCGAGATGGTCACCAAGCGCGACGCGGTCGGGTATATCCGCACAAATCTGGAGTTCCACCGCACCCTGTACCTGCGCGCCCAGGCGCCGGCCATGCTGGCAATGGCCGAGACCGTCTGGCTGCAGCTGGGCCCCACCATGCGGGCGCTTTACGGCCGGTTGCGCCGCACCGATCCGCCGCAAAACCACCGCCTGATCATCGCGGCGCTGAAAGCTGGGGATGAACCGGGCTTGCGTTTGGCAGTGCGCTCGGACGTGACCCAGGGTCTGCGGCTCCTGACCGGGTAGGTCTGTGTCCCAATCATGCTGGCATGTACGAGGGCGGAAGCACTCCCGCCTGTTCGGGGCAATTTGAAAACTGCCCTCACAGTTGGGCGTGGCCCGGCGCCGTGGCGCCGGGCCACGCCCAAGGCTGCCAGCGGCACTGGCAAAGCCGCTGCCGCGCGGGCGCGGGAGGGCCTGCATGAGCCGAAGTCGCCAAGTTCTAAAGGTCCGCTCTGCGTCGAGGCTGTGCAAGCCTTGGCCAGCCCGCTCAGAACCGGGTGATTGTGGTGGCGCCTACGGATTGGAACCGGTCCATTTCCATCAGTGAAGCTAGCGATTGCTCCAAGCTGATTTCCTGGCCGACCAGCCGGCCGGGCGCCAGCTTGCCGGATTGCACCATGTCCAGCATTGCACCGTAGCGATGAGCCTGCATGCCATGGCTGCCAAGTATCTCCAGTTCATCCGCGATCACCCGCGCCATCGGAATCTGCGGCGTGCTGTGATCCGCCAGTATCAGCCCCACTTGCACATGCTTGCCGCGCTTGCGCAGGCAATTGACCGAATTGAAGCAGGTGTCCGGATGCCCCTAGCGCGTCCAGCGACACATGCGCCCCGCCGCGGGAGATCTCCCGCACCGCTTCTGCCGCATCCGCGACGGTGCTGGCATCGACCCCGGCAACCGCGCCCAGGCTGCGGGCCAGCGCTAGCTTCTCCTCGGATATGTCGACAGCGATCACATTGGCGCCAAGTGCGGTGGCGATCATCACCGCCGACAGCCCAACGC
>NZ_LUKH01001287.1:0-1135 GCF_001593695.1 Leisingera sp. F5
GCCTATCGCAGCCTGGTCGGGGTCATCATTGTCGTAAGCCTGTTGACGGTAGCGGGCAGCTGGCATCAGGTCAGCAGCGCCCGGCTGAGTGTTCATGCTGTGCGCAACCTCTTCCATTTCACCGGTCAGAACCTTTGGTTTCTGGCGGTGACGCTGGTGCCGCTGGCGCAGGTCTTTGCCTTGGAGTTCACCTCGCCCCTGTGGGTGATCATCCTGTCGCCGTTCTTACTGGGAGAAGCCCTCAGCCGGCGCCGTATGCTTGCCGCAGGCATCGGCTTTGCCGGCATCCTGATTGTCGCCCGCCCCAGTCCGGAAACGCTGAACCTTGGCATCATAGCCGCTGCCAGCTGCGCCATCTTCTTTGCGCTTACAGCTATCCTCACCAAGCGGCTGACCCGGAACGAAAAAACTGCTTCTATCCTGTTCTGGCTCACCTCCATGCAGCTGGTGATGGGTCTGCTGGCGGCAGGCTGGGACGGCGACATGGCGTTGCCGGACGCCACCACCCTGCCCTGGCTTGTTCTGATCGGCATTGCCGGGTTGACCGCTCATTTCTGCCTGACCACCGCGCTGTCCTTGGCGCCGGCCAGCGTTGTGGTGCCAGTTGACTTTGCCCGCCTTCCTGCCATCGCGATCCTTGGCATGGTGATCTACGGTGAAGCGCTGGATGCCTGGGTGCTGAGCGGCGCCGCGGTCATCTGCATTGCGAATTATCTCAACATTGTTGCCAAGAAACCCGCAAAGCCCGCTTAAGATTGATCGATTGCGGCAGGTTTCCGTGCCGTTAGCATTGATTTGACGAATTCCTGCTGGTTACGGTTCTGTGACAAAAAGCCGGAAAGGCTTTCGTACAGGGAGGAACAAATGAAGAAGATCCACGCTGCGCCCTTGGCGCTGGCGCTGCTGCCGGGTGTTGCCATGGCTGGCGGCGTTGACCGCTCCGGCCAAACTCTTGGTGCATTGTTTGAAGAGGGCACTTACGCCGAGTTCTCGATCGGCCATGTGAGTCCGGATGTGTCGGGCACGGCAATTGGCGCAAATTCTGGCGACATGGTCGGCTCGCACCTGCAGCTCGGCGCTGCTTACAAACGCGACATCAATGACAAGCTGAGTTTTGCGCTGATTTTCGATCAGC
>NZ_LUKH01001288.1:0-1135 GCF_001593695.1 Leisingera sp. F5
AACCACGGCAATAAGGCCGAGAGCCAAAAGAAGATGGATGATGAGAACAACGTTTTCCATGGGCCCCTGCGGCGGTTGGCTGAGTATCGGGCGGTAAATAGGCAAGAATGACCGGGGGGGCAAGGGCGGAGTTTGCTTCTTCAGGGGGCAGGTGCGTAACGTGCGGTCAGAGGTCCTGTGCGGTGCATTGTGACTGGACGCAAGCACTTGCGGCAGGGCAGAGTTTCTTCATGCCCCATGATCATCCGGACCACCCGCACGCCCTTTTGCCGCCCGATCCCGCCTTGCGGGTGAAGGCGCTGGAAACGATTCTCATCCAGAAGGGGTTGATTGATCCCGCCGCGCTGGAGGAGATCATTGATACCTATCAGAACAGGATCGGCCCGCAGAACGGCGCCCGCGTTGTTGCCCGCGCCTGGAGCGATCCGGAGTTCAAGGCGGCGCTGCTGGCGGATGCTGATCCGGTACTGGTAGAGCTTGGCTTCTATGGCCGTCAGGGTGAACATATGGTGGTGGTGGAGAACACGGCCCTGCAGCACAATATGGTCGTTTGCACCCTGTGCAGCTGTTACCCTTGGCCGCTTTTGGGTATTCCGCCGGGCTGGTACAAATCCGACGCCTACCGTGCCCGTGTGGTGCGTGAACCGCGCAAGGTTCTGGCCGAATTCGGCGTGACCTTACCCAGTGAGTCAGCTGTTCGGGTTTGGGACTCCACGGCCGAAGTCCGTTACTTGGTGATCCCGATGCGCCCCGATGGGACCGAGGGACTGGACGAGACGGCTCTGGCACAGCTGGTGACCCGTGATTCTATGATCGGGACGGGATTGGCGCTTTCGCCCGAGGGGGCATCATGAGCCGCGTCCACGATATGGGGGGGCGGTTCGGCGACGGAGCGATCCAGCCGGAACCACAGGGTATCCCACAGTTGGGCGATTAGCAGGCGCGGGCCTTGGCGCTGACATTGGCCAGTGGTTCGCTGGGCCAATGGAACATTGATGTGTCCCGCCACGCGCGCGAATGCTTGTCACCCAAGGACTACGCGCGATTTTCATACTTTGAGAAATGGATCGCCGGCCTGGCGGATTTGCTGGTGGATACCGGTGTTCTGACATTGGAAGACTTGCGCGGTCAGGGC
>NZ_LUKH01001289.1:0-1135 GCF_001593695.1 Leisingera sp. F5
GCCGAGGTCTACCGCAACACGCCGGTGACCGCCTTGACACAGCATAAGGACGACACCTGGACCGTGCATACCGAACACGGCGACATAGACTGCGATATCGTGGTGAACGCCAGCGGCTACCGGGTGAACGAGGTTGGTGCCATGATGGGTGTGCACCACCCCGTCGCCTCGATGGAGCACCAGTATTTCCTGACCGAAGAGATCCCCGCGATCAAAGACGCGGGACACCGGATGCCGCTGTTGCGGTGCCCGATCAGCGACTATTACTGCCGCCAGGAAAAGAACGGGCTGCTGGTGGGCTTCTACGAACAAGACTGCAAAACCTGGGGCATGGACGGGATCGACCCGAATTTCGTGAACGCCCTGTGCCCCGATGATCTGGACCGGGTAACAGATGTTCTGGAGGGCGCCTTTGCCCGGATGCCAGCGCTGATGGACACCGGCATTCACACAGTGGTCAACGGTCCGATCACCTATACCATCGACGGGGCACCCTTGGTCGGCCCGATCCCAGGCAAGCGCAACGCGTTCTGCATTATCGGCCTGCGGGCGGGCCTGGGCGAAGGCGGCGGCCACGGCTGGCTATTGGCGCAGCAGATCGTGCATGGCGAGGCGCAGTACGACACCTGGTGCCTTGATCCGCGCCGTTTCACCGGCCACACCAATGTCGAGCTGACCGCGCTGAAGGCGATCGAGGACTATCAGAACGAATTCCGCTTCCACTTCCCGCATGAGCACCGCCCGGCGGGCCGCCCGGCCAAGACCACGCCGCTGACGCCGGTGCTGGCCGCCGAAGGCGCCGAGTTCACGGTGGTGAACGGTTGGGAGCGGGTCGACTACATCAAGCCCGCACCGGACTTCCATCCCTCGCTGTCCTTCAACTTTGACGAGGCCTTCGGCGTCATCGCGGCCGAGGTGAAGAATGTGCAGGAGAATGCCGGCCTAGCCGAGGTCAATGGCTTCAACCGGTTCGAGATCACTGGCGCGGACCGGCACAGCTTTCTCGACCGGATGTTCTGCGGCACCGTCACCAAACGCGCGGGCCGGGTCGGTCTCGGCTACCTGTTGAACCATCACGGCATGGTCAAAGGCGAGGCCACGGTGGCCAATCTCCCCGCCTCGGACCGCGGGCCGG
>NZ_LUKH01001290.1:0-1135 GCF_001593695.1 Leisingera sp. F5
CGGCACTGCTCGGCGAGCGCGACCCGCTGCGCGGCGCACCTGCCGATCTGTCCCTGAGGCTGAAGGCGTTGAAGGATCCCAAAGGGTTCGGGCGCAGCCACCCGTACCAGCTGAACCGCCCGGTGGTGGAGCGCATCAAGAGCGAGGCGCGGCGGCTGGAGAGACAGGCAGGCCGCCGGGACGCAGGCCTGTCAGCCGCAATGATGGCTGCGCTCGCCTATCCCGACCGTGTGGGCCAGCGCCGCAAGGGCGACGCGCCGCGGTTTGTGCTGTCGGGCGGCAAGGGCGCCATTCTGGACGGCGGCGACACGCTGGCGGGGGCGCCCTTCATCGTGGCGCTCGATACCGACGGCAACCCGCGCGAGGCAAAGATCCGGATGGCGGCGCACATTTCGCTGACTGAGATCCGCGAACTGTTTGCCGGTCAGGTCATCTGGACTGACGTCTGCGACTGGTCCAAGCGCGACCGGCGGGTGATGGCACGCCAGCAGGAGCGGTTCGGCGCCGTGGTGCTGGACGACCGGATCTGGAAGGATGTGCCGCCGGACGCGGTGGCGCAGGCGATGCTGGACGGGGTGCGCGATCTGGGCCTGCGCCTCACCGGCGCTGCGGCACGGCTGGCAGCGCGGGTGGAGCTGGTGCGGGCCGAAGGCCATGCGCTGCCGGATTTCACCCTCTCCGGCCTGACCGAGACGCTGGAGGACTGGCTGCTGCCGATGCTGGAGGGGGTGAAATCGGCAGACGACTGGAAACGCTTCGACCTGCTGCCTGCGCTGCGCGCTGCCCTCAACTGGGAGCAGACGCAGATCCTGGACCACGAGGCGCCAGGCAGTTTCATCACCCCGCTGGGCCGCAAGATCCCGATCAGCTATGACGGTGACGTGCCGGAAATCTCGGTCCGCCTGCAGGAAATGTTCGGGGTCACCCGCCACCCGTCCGTCGGGGGCGTGCCGCTGAAAGTGTCTCTTCTGTCGCCGGCCCAGCGCCCGATCCAGATCACCCGCGACCTGCCCGGCTTCTGGGCAGGCTCCTATGCGGACGTGCGTAAGGATATGCGTGCGCAGTATCCCAGGCACCCCTGGCCCGAGGACCCCACCCGGGAAGACCCGACATTGCGCGCGAAACGCCGCAAATA
>NZ_LUKH01001291.1:0-1135 GCF_001593695.1 Leisingera sp. F5
GGTCGCCGATTTTCATGCCGTTGTCGGTCAGGATCTTCTCGGTCACCGGCACCGGGCCGGTCAGCATGATGGTCGGATCGGTGCCGATCTTGGCGGTCGCCTTGATGCGGGCGCGCGGTTTCAGCCCGTGCTTCTCACCGAATTCCTTGTTGCCGATCAGCAAGGCCGCGGCGCCGTCCACAATACCGGATGAGTTGCCCGCATGGTGGATATGATTGATCCGCTCCAGATGCGGGTATTTCATCATCGCCACTTTGTCGAAACCGGGCATCTGCTCGCCCATCATCTGGAACGCCGGGTTCAGTGATCCCAGCGCCTGCATGTCGGTACCGGGGCGCATGTATTCGTCGTGATCCAGGATCGCCAGCCCGTTCTGGTCGCGCACCGTGATCACCGATTTGGCAAAGCGGTTATCGTCCCACGCGGCTTTGGCCCGGCGCTGGCTCTCCATCGCCAGTGCATCGGCCTGATCACGGGTAAAGCCATACTCAGTTGCGATGATATCCGCGGAAATGCCCTGCGGCACAAAATAGGTGTCCATCGCCAGGCTCGGGTCCACGGCAATTGCTGCGCCGTCGCTGCCCATGGCCACCCGGCCCATCATCTCAACACCCCCTGCGATATAGGCATCGCCCGCGCCGCCCTTCACCTGGTTGGCGGCCAGGTTAACGGCTTCCATGCCAGAGGCGCAGAAGCGGTTGATCGCCAGGCCGGGAATACGCTCGTCCAAGTCCGAGGCGAGAACAGCCGAGCGCGCCAGGCAGCCGCCCTGTTCCATCACCTGAGTGACATTGCCCCAGATCACATCCTCGACCGCATGGCCTTCCAGGTTGTTGCGCTCCTTGATCGCGTTCAGCGTCAGGGCCGACAGGCGGACCGAGGTCACCTCATGCAGGCTGCCGTCTTTGCGTCCCTTGCCGCGCGGGGTCCGCAGGGCGTCATAGATATATGCATCAGTCATTTTGCTCTCCTCACGCCCGGTCCGACGGGTTGCCGGGCATCAAATCATAGGGGTGTTTCCAGCCTGGAACCGCGCTGATGCGGGTCAGCCAGGCGTCGATATTGGGCCAGTCAGCCCGGTCAAAGCCGAAGGGTTCGGGATAATACAGGTAACTGCAGCAGCTGATGTCGGCAT
>NZ_LUKH01001292.1:0-1134 GCF_001593695.1 Leisingera sp. F5
GTTCCTGTGCGTGCCGGTGGCGCCGGGGCCATAGATACGCAATTCCGGCAAGGTGAGGCTCTTGATCCATTGCCCCTGGAGCAGCCGGTCAAAGGCGTTTGCAAACCCAGCCTTTTCATAGAACTTTGCATTCACCGACAGAGCAAACCAGGCACCGGGTGCGGCCACTCGCAGAAGGGCAGGCAGCACTTCGGGGCCGAGGTGCCCGTGGGTGAAAGTCCCGGAAGACACCACACCGCGGTAGAAGCCGCGCGGCACCGGGATGCCTTCCAGAAGATCGGCCTCGATCACGTCGCGGTAGGCATCCTTGCGGAGGGCCTCGGCCAGCATGGCGGCGCTGATGTCGGTGGCGTCAACAGGCTCAATCCCGAGTGTTTGCAGCGCCTGGCCGCAGAGCCCGGTGCCTGCGCCGGCATCCAGCACCGGGCCTGTTCCCCCGGCGGCGGCAAAAGCCTTGGCAGTCAATCCTGGCAGCAGGTAGTCCTGCCCGGCAGCGAAATCCTGATCATATGTGCTGGCCCAGTCCCCGTACAGCTGTTTGGAACCGGCAGGGGTCTGCAGGGCGTATGCGTTCGAAAGTCCCGGTTTCTGCTTTTCCATGCGGGGCATGAAAAGGCGGATGAGGATTCGAATCAACCCTTGCGCCACCGGCCCGGCCAACGCATCTAGGAGTCATGAATAAAACACTGCTTTGTCTTGGATTTGGGTATACCGCCCGGGCGCTTGCACCGCGCCTCCTGGCGCAGGGATGGCGGGTCATCGGCACCTCGCGCGAGGTGGTGGAAGCCGAAGGAGTGGAGATGATCACCTGGCCGGGGCAGGCGGTGTCGCTGGATGGGGTGACACATGTACTGAGCTCGATCGGGCCCAATGCGGACGGCGATCCGTTGCTGGCAGCAATGGGTGACCAACTTGCCGCGGCCCGGGAACTGGAATGGGCCGGCTATCTCTCAACCACCGCCGTCTATGGCCACCACGGCGGCGCCTGGGTGGATGAGGCCACGCCCGTGACGCCCTCCAGCGAGCGCGGCGACTGGCGGGCCAAGGCGGAAGCGCACTGGCAGGCGATCCCGGGTCTGCCGCTGCATATCTTCCGGCTGGCCGGTATCTACGGCCCTGGCCGCGGTCCCTTTG
>NZ_LUKH01001293.1:0-1133 GCF_001593695.1 Leisingera sp. F5
TGCTGCGTTGACCGCAGGTATGGATATTTCCGACCTGGAAATCTGATCCTGACGGCGGAGCAATACCATGACCATTCATATTGGTGCCGCAAAAGGCGACATTGCGGAAACTGTTTTGATGCCTGGCGACCCCTACCGGGCGAAGTGGGCCGCAGAGACATTTTTGAAAAATGCCAAACTGGTTAACGAAGTGCGCGGGATGCTGGGGTACACCGGCAGCTGGAATGGGCATCCGGTGACCATTCAAGGCAGCGGCATGGGGATGCCCTCGCTGTCGATCTACGTCAATGAGCTGATCCGCGATTTCGGCGCCAAGACGCTGATCCGCATCGGCTCCTGCGGTGGCATGCAGGACAGGGTCAAGGTCCGCGACGTGATTCTGGCGATGACTGCCAGCACTCTGAACAGCCCCTCCAGCGGCATCTTCCGGGAGCTGAACTTTGCCCCATGCGCTGATTGGGGCCTGCTGCAGGCGGCGGCGCAAGCTGCGGCGAAACGCGGTGCCGCAACGCATATCGGCGGCATCTACTCGTCAGATGTGTTTTATGACGAACGCCCCGACCTGAATGAGCAGATGGTGCGCCACGGCATTCTCGGCGTGGAGATGGAAGCCGCAGAGCTTTACACGCTTGCGGCCCGGCATGGCTGCCGGGCTCTGGCAGTGCTGACGGTGTCTGACCATCTGCGCACCGGCGAAGCCTTGCCGTCCGATCAGCGGGAACGCAGCTTTGGCGACATGGTGGAAATTGCGTTGGAAGCCGCATTTTCCTGATATCGCGTTAATTCATTAAAAAGTAAGGGCAGCGGTTTTCCACTGCCCTTTTTATTACCAGCCTGAACTTTTGACCAATGCGGCCAAGAGGCACTTTGAATGCATTCTCTGCCTGCATTGCCTCATGGTGCCCTTAAGGCTGAACGCGTGTGACGCCGCTGCATTCCAGAAAACCCCTATCTCTCCAGAATTCACGCCAATATTGGCGCCTCCGGTGAAACTGCAGCTTTCCTTTTCTGACTGCTACCGGCCATGGCTGCGGTCATAACCATTGCGAGGCGGGCTTTGCCAGCCCTTCAGCGCGCCTGCCGCGGGCGCAAAGATCTCGATCAGCAGCGGATGGCAGGCGGCGGTATCGCTG
>NZ_LUKH01001294.1:0-1132 GCF_001593695.1 Leisingera sp. F5
CCTCTCGGACATGGTCCAGGACAAAATCAACCTTGAATCCATCAGGCTGCAGTAAGATCCATGACACATTCAAAACCCCTTCTCGCCAGGTTCATGCGGCGTTTCGCATCCTTTGTTCTGGCACAGCGCATATTGGCCGTCGTCTTTATGCTGGCGGTCTCCGCCACCCTCATGAGCGGCCTTGCCCGCGTCGGCTTTGACACCTCTCCGGAAAGCTTTTTCCTGGAGGGGGCCGAGGTCATCGAAGACTGGTACGCCTTCAAGGAGAAATACCAGTCGGATGAGTTTTCCTTCATCGTCGTGACCCCGCCAAAGGCCAATGCGGCTTTTGTCCAAAAGCTGGAGGGATTTGCAACCCAGCTGGAAGACATCGAAGGTGTCGACCGGGTGACTGCGCTGCACAACGTCCGTTCAATCACGGGCGAGGATGATGTCCTTGATGTCGGTGACTATCTGCATGCCGGCCTGACACAGGCCGAAGTCACCGAACGGCTGGAAAAGGCTGCCGCCCACCCCTATTACCGCGGGCTGTTCGTAAACGATCGCGGCAGCCAATTTGGTGTGCTGGTGGAAACCGTCAGCACCTTTTCGAACGCTGACAAAGAGGGCTTCACCCAGGCGGTGCGCGCCATTCTTGCGCAGCCGGACTATGCGGCGTGGAACGGCACAGCCATCGGCGCGCCGATCCTTGACGCGGATGTGCAGCGCATTGTCGGCATGGAAAGCGGCATTTTCGGCAGCATCACCTTTACGCTGGTGATGGCGGGCTTCTTCATCGCCTTCCGCCACCGGCTGGCCTTGGCGCTGCCGCCGCTGGTTGCTTGTCTCTCAATCGGTTGCGCCCTTGGCGCAATGGGGCTTTGGGGGGCGGACGCAAGTTTGCTTACACCGATTGTCCCCTCCTTCCTGATTTCGGTCGGACTGGGCACCGCAGCATATCTGCTGTCGGATTTCACCACCGCCCGGCGCAAGGGCGAACCGGTGCAGGCGGCCATTCTGGACACCATGGAACAGGCCGGCGGCCCGGCGCTGCTGGCAAATATCACCACCGCCGGCGCGCTGTTTGCCTTCTCCGGCTCGCGCGTTCTGCCGGTGCGTGATGTGGGCCTGACCCTGGGCATCGGCCTGATGA
>NZ_LUKH01001295.1:0-1132 GCF_001593695.1 Leisingera sp. F5
CGCGCTGGAAGTGCCGACCGCAATCGCCATCGCCGACCGCACCTCGAATTTCGACGGCTACGTGGCGCTGGGCTGTGTGATCCGCGGCGAGACCACCCATTATGACACCGTCTGCAACGACAGCAGCCGCGCAATCCAGCTGATGGGCCTGCAGGGTCTGTGCATCGGCAACGGCATCCTGACCGTGGAAAACCGCAAACAGGCCGAAGTGCGCGCTGATACCGCTGATCAGAACAAAGGCGGCGGCGCTGCAGCTGCGGCCTTGCATCTGATCGCACTCACGCGTAAGTGGGGCGCCCAGACCAAAGGCATCGGTTTCAAGGCGCCCACAGGGGCGTACCAGGTCGCCGGTACAGACAACGGATCCACCAGCGTATGAGCACCCAGGACAGCCGCCCCAAGGGCAATGGCAAGAATCAGATGAGATCGGCAGCGCGGCTTTACGCTGTGCAGGCGCTGTTCCAGATGGAACACAGCGGCCTCACCTTTGACAAGGTGATCGTCGAGTTTGAGGACCACCGCTTTGGCGCTGTCTATGAGGGTGACGAGATGGCGGAGGGGGATAACAAAATCTTCCGCAAGCTGATACGCGAAGCCGTGAACCACCAGGCGCAGATCGACCAGATGACCGACCGCGCCCTGGTGGCGAAATGGCCGATTGCCCGGATCGATCCCACCTTGCGCGCGCTGTTCCGCGCCGCGGGGTCCGAGCTGACGCAATCCGACACCCCACCCAAAGTGGTGATCAACGAGTTTGTCGACATCGCCCGCGCTTTCTTTCCCGAGGGCAAAGAGCCGAAATTCGTCAACGCGGTGCTGGACCACATGGCACGCGAGGCAAAACCGGAAGCCTTCTAAGGCGTTAATTCCGGACTTCGAAGGAAAAAGGGCGCGCTGCAGAGTGCGCCTTTTTCTTTGGGAAACTGCCAATCGCAAAGGGTGCGGCAAATTCCGCTCATTTTTCCGGAAGCGCTGGACGGCGCTGCAAAGACTGATAACCTCCTATTGCATATCTGGAGGACTCAGATGCCTGAACTGGTGAAGATGTATATCCGCAACGTCGTGATCGGCTTCTGCATAGCTGCCGTATTTGTAGCGATGCTGCTTTGGTTCAATGTAGTGAACCTTTGGG
>NZ_LUKH01001296.1:0-1131 GCF_001593695.1 Leisingera sp. F5
CAGACCACATATTTTGCGCTTCCTGAAGGCCAGCGCGGCATCTTTACCGGCGGCGGCGCCACTATTCGGGTTTCCGAAATGATCGGCAAATACCGGATGATTGACATGATCCTGACGGGCCGGGTGTATCAAGGGCAGGAAGCGGTCGACCTGGGACTGGCGCAATACATCACCGAAGAGTCCAGCTTCGACAAGGCGGTTGAGCTTGCCGACAAGGTTGCGCAAAACCTGCCACTGACCAACTATGCCATCTGTTCTGCGATCAGCCATTTGAACAATATGTCGGGCATGGATGCGGCTTATGCCGAGGCTGTCGTGGCCGGCGTTGTGAACACGCAGCCTGCGGCGCGCGAACGGCTAGAAGCCTTTGCCAACAAAACCGCAGCCCGCGTGCGGCCCAACAGCTAGGCCGCGCGAACCAGCCGTCAGGCCGTGGTTTTGCGCATGGCCTGATGGTACCGGACAGTGCAGGGCAGGGGGGATCCGTTTGCTCTTGGTGCAGCTGCGAAGCGCTGGGGGCGAAGCGGGGCGGAACCTGGATGTGATGCGGTTTACTGCCGCCTATTTGCGTCATTCGATGGATTTCGTGCGCGATGCTGGAGCGTTAGGATCAGGGCACCGTGCTGCGGGCAGCTTTGCTAAGTGCTTCGTGCCGACCTACGTATTGACAAAACCGGGTTTATAGTTATTTTTGTGCCATGACGATATCAAGCAACAACGCCCGCGCCCTTGCCGCCCTTGGTCACGATGCCCGTCTGGCCATCTTCCGCCTGCTGGTCAAAGCAGGGGAGGGCGGGCTTCGGGTTGGCGAGATTGCCGAACATCTGGGCTTGGCTCCCTCCACGCTGGCGCATCATCTGTCGGCACTGGTGGATGCCAGGCTGGTTGTGCAGGAAAAGCACGGGCGCGAAGTATTCAGCCGGGTCGATTATCCCGTGATGTTGGGCGTGGTGAACTTTCTGACATCCGAATGCTGCACAGGTGTCACCCTTGCTGCCAAGGAGGAGAACGCATGAGGTGAATGCCTCTTCTTCGATCTAAAATAACTATAAATCTGGTGATATGGAAATGACAAACGCAACAAACGTTCCCCCAAGATCAGGCACATCTGTCTGGCGGTTCTTCCAAGAG
>NZ_LUKH01001297.1:0-1130 GCF_001593695.1 Leisingera sp. F5
TCTTCTGACAGTTTTGAACCCATTGCCAACTGGGGTGCAGACCCGGCGGCCTCCATCAGCGCCTGGGTCTTGGCCTTGGAACCGGGTGCAGGGATCATCTGCACCAGATCCGGATCCAGCTCCAGCTTGGCGAATTCGGCGTGGATATAGGACAGCAGCAATTCACAGGAGGCGACGCCCTTGGGCGACGGGGCCACGACGATTGCATTGCCGCCTTTCAGCGCGTTGATGATGTTGTTGGCCGGCGTTGCCGCCGGGTTGGTCGAGGGGACCACCGCACCGATCACACCGATGGGGCGCATGATTTCGGTGATGCCGGTCGCGGGATCGTCGCTGATGATGCCGTGGGTCTGGACGTCTGCAAGGTCGCGCAGCAGTCCCAGCGTTTTGCGGTGGTTCTTGGTGATCTTGTCCGGCACGTTGCCCAGGCCGGTGGATTCAACGGCAAGCGCGGCAAGGGACCGGTTGCGGGCGGGCTCCATGATGGCCCAGCCTGCCGCCAAAGCTGCCTTGTCATATAGCGCCTGGCTGCCGCAGGCCTCGAAGGCCTGCTGAGCGGTGCGCGCGCGCGCCACGATCTGTTTCACCTCGGCAGTGCCGACGGCGATTGCGTCCTGAGCGGTCATGTCTTTCCTCGATTGATTGTCCGGGGCAAGGGGGCTGCCCCGGAGGGTTTCGGCCAGGGGGTGCGGGATCAGAGCCCGGCCAGAAGTTCCTTGAGCGTCTGTTCGCGGGCGGCCCACATCGCTTTGACCTCATCGCGGGTCATGATGTGCATGGGCGATCCGCCGGCCTGCATCTTCTTGGCCACACGCGGGTTGGCGAACATTTCCGGCACGGTGGCGGCAAGCTGGTCGATCACCTCCTGCGGGGTGCCCTTGGGGACCATCACACCGCGGAAATTGACCGAGGAGTTGTCCACTTCCAGCCCTTGTTCCTGCATGGTGGGCACATCGGGCAGGAACTCGGAGCGTGCGAGGTCCGCGACGCCGAGGATCCTGACATTGCCCGCCGCTTGTGCGCGGAACGCATCGGACAGGTTGTTGACCCCGCCCATGACCTCACCAGCGATAACGGCTTTCATCGCAGCCGCACCGCCGCCTTTGGTCGGGATATAGGCCATCTTGACG
>NZ_LUKH01001298.1:0-1130 GCF_001593695.1 Leisingera sp. F5
TGTGGATGCTGGAAAAGGCCGAAGACCGCGGTTTGCCGCTGCCGCTGGATTGGCGGATGCGGTTTCCGGTCGATCCCAAGGCGCCGTCTGTCGGCACCTGGCGCGGCTGGGGCAAGATTTTCCTGCTGCGCAGCCGCCGCCGGGTTGGTCTGGATGGCAGCGAGCGTTTGCACAGCAGTGTCGATGGCGGCAAACAGGAAGCTGCCGCAGCTGGCGGCTGGCTGGCTATGTTTTCGAAGACCTGACACCTCGGCGCAGCGGGGGAACACCTGAGCCAGTCATCCGGGCCCCTGTGCACAGCCGGTCCGGGATGAATACCGGGCCTAGGCGGCAATAACTATCAGCCGGCAGCTGCCCGCCGGTCAAACTCCCGGCGCAGCCGTTTCAGTGACAGCCACACAATCAGTTTGTGGGCCGGCCGGACCGGGATCATGTAAACCCGGCCAAACAGATTATGTGTTTTGACGGAGGACGTCACTGACACAACTCCGCTGCTGGAGGAAACACAGGTCATGACATCCAAATGCCGGTCCCGGACCGTGAGGGTCATCACTTCATCCGACAGGGCCTCTACCAGAAAGAAATCCAGCTTGTCGCCCGATTGCACTGCCGCTTTTGGTGCCCGGGAAATGCCACCGATGCGTTTAACCCCGAAGCATGCGGAAATGGCGTCGCGCAGCCGGAAGGCCAGCTTGATGCCCGGCAAGGGCTTTGCGTGCATGATGTTCCAGGCCTCCAGCGGCGTGACAGGCGCCGGCAGAACAACGGATTGGGTGTCCAGAAAATCCAGCTCCTTGGCGGGGGCAAGGATTTGAATGCGGGCTGTGGCGGCCCGGCCGAGACTGTTTGGCGGCATGATCAGTCCTCTTTCCGGTTTTCCCGGAGTCCTGCTGGAGCATAAACGGATGAAGGCGGCGGACAAGCCCGGAAGGCGCAACTGCCAAAGGGTCAGCCTTGGGCGATCCGCATCACAATGCAAGTGGTGGAGCCGGTGGCATAGAGACGTCCGTCTTCCAGCCCGCGGATTTCGCCATGCGCGACACCAGTGGAGCGGCCCACGTGGTCGATGCTGCCGCTGCAGTCGATGGTGGTGCCCAGCGGGATCGCCCGCAGGATGTTGATCTTGTATT
>NZ_LUKH01001299.1:0-1130 GCF_001593695.1 Leisingera sp. F5
GTCTCGTAGGCTTCTTCCAGACGGCCGGTTGCGGTCAGGTGCAGCCAGTCGGGGATGTTGTTGTGCAGCGGGCAGTGGCTCTGGCAATAGGGCACACCGCATTGGCTGCAGCGGCTGGCCTGCTCTTCCGCCTTTACTGCGGCATACTCCGCGTAAATCTCATTGAAGTCTTCCTTGCGCACACTTGCGTCACGCTTTTGAGGCATGTCGCGTTCGATCTGCACGAATTTCAGCATCGGTTGCTTGGCCACGGGCTGGACTCCATCGTTTGTCTGGCTGCGCTGGCACCTTTTCGGGTACGGGTACGCTTTATGTCAATATTGCTGACCTATTTAGGCAGCTCTTGAATTCTGATACCGTGTTTCACGAAAATGTACAGGATTATTAGGCCCGAACCGGACCTGAATATCCGCTTTCCAATCCAGAGCCGGGATTTATACAGAGTCGCGACAGTTTACGGCCCATCCGCGGCCAGCGAAGGATGATTTCAGCATGCCGCTTTTTCAGCTGATCCTGATTGCGTTGATCCAAGGCATCACCGAATTCCTGCCAGTTTCCTCCTCCGGCCACCTGATTCTACTTCCCGGATTGACCGGTCTGGAGGATCAAGGCCAGGTGATCGACGTCGCTGTGCATGTAGGCACCCTGGCGGCAGTGATGATCTACTTCTGGAGCGACGTGCGTGAGGGGCTTGCCGGCCTGCCTCGTGCCCTGACCGGCTGTACGGATACGCCGGGATCCAAACTCGCCTTGGGTCTGATCATCGCCACCATTCCCACAGTCCTGTTCGGGGCTGTGCTGCATTTCACCGGCCTCAGCGATGCGCTGCGATCAATGACAGTAATCGGCTGGACCATGCTGGGCTTCGGGTTGGTGCTGTACTGGGCCGACCAGAAAGGCGCCGAAGTGAAACAGGCTGGCGACTGGGGCGTCCGCGATGCGCTGGTCATGGGGCTGTGGCAGATGCTGGCGCTGATCCCAGGCACCTCGCGCTCGGGCATCACCATCACTGGTGCGCGGCAGCTGGGCTATACCCGCGAGGATGGCGCCCGCATTGCCATGCTGATGTCGATCCCGACCATCATCGCCTCAGGCGTACTGCTGGGAACCGAGGTGGCGCTGGAGGCCAA
>NZ_LUKH01001300.1:0-1129 GCF_001593695.1 Leisingera sp. F5
CTTGTTTGGGGTCAGCGGGAAGGCCTCCAGCGTGACGATATGGGCGGGCACCATCACCTCTGCCAGCCTCGCGGTCAGCGCCTGTTTCACGAGGGTCTCTGAAACAGGTGCGGAGGCCGTGACATAACCTGTCAGTTGCTCGCTGCCGGCATCGCCGCGGGGCACCACCACAGCCCCTGTCACGCCAGGGCAGGCTGTCATCGCGGCCTCGATCTCGCCCAGTTCGATCCGTTGGCCGCGGATCTTCACTTGATGGTCGGTGC
This sequence comes from Leisingera sp. F5, assembly GCF_001593695.1. Taxonomy (NCBI): domain Bacteria; kingdom Pseudomonadati; phylum Pseudomonadota; class Alphaproteobacteria; order Rhodobacterales; family Roseobacteraceae; genus Leisingera; species Leisingera sp. F5. Next base: position 264 of record NZ_LUKH01001300.1, read on the forward strand.
GGCCCAGGAAGGCCAGGGTGCCGCCTGCCGTCCAGCGCACCAGATCCCCGGTGCGGTAAAGGGGGGTGTCAGCGAACAGAGTGTTCACGAAGCGTTCAGCAGTCATCTCTTCCCGTTGCCAGTAGCCTGCGGTGACTCCCGCTCCACCGATATACAACTCGCCGGGTGTCCCCGCGGGGACAGGCCTTTGTTTTTCGTCCAGAACGTAAACCTGCGTGTTGGCAATCGGCGTGCCAATCCCGGCTGTCCCCGCAGGGGCAGCGCTGATTTTTTCCACCGTCGACCATATCGTCGTCTCGGTCGGGCCGTACATGTTGAGGATCTCGGCGTTGGTTATCCCCTGCAGCGCCTGCACCAAATCGCCCGGCAGTGCCTCGCCGCCGACAAGCAGATGCTGCAACCGGCCCAGACAGGCCCTGGCGTCTTCATCAGCGGCAATCATCCGCGCCATCGACGGGGTGCACTGCATATGGCTGACCCCATGACGCACGATCTGGGCGGCCAAAGAGAAGTCATCCGCCGCCAGCTGCTGCGGGGCGTTCGACAGGCGCAGAACCTCAGCCAAGGGTTTCAGCCCCTCCAGCACCACGTCCGGCGCGATGCCGTAATCGATCAGGCAGGCGATCTCATCCACACCGATGCGTTTCAGCTGCTCCACCCGCTGGCAGGCGTTCTGAATGGTGCCGAACAGCCCGGAGTCCTCAAAATACCGTTCGAATGCGAAGTCGAGGATGGCCTCCAGCTCCTCCTCTGACAGGGACCCCAGGTCCATCTCAAACGGGTTCTTCACCCCTTCGGGCTTCTTGAAGGCCGGGAAGGCCCAGGCGTATTGCTTGATCAGTCCGGCGGCGGATCGCAGGTAATCC
>NZ_LUKH01001301.1:0-1129 GCF_001593695.1 Leisingera sp. F5
TATGACCGCCGCCTGGAGCAGGCGCAGGGGGAACTGGCGCAAATGACTGCCCGTCTTAACGAAGCCGAAGTCGGCTTTCGCCTGGAAACCGGCCGCCAGGCCGAGCGGCTGACAGTGATCGAGCCCGCACCGCTGCCGGACTTTCCTGTAACCGGCGCCCGCAAGACCAAGGCCCTGCTGGGCGCCGCGGCCAGTGTTATCGCGGCGCTTCTGGCGGCCTTCCTGCAAGAGCTGCGCCACCCGGTTTTGCGCACTGCCGCGCAGATGGAGCGGGAAACCGGCCTGATGCCAGTGGTCTCAATCCCGGTAATGGACGCCCGGCGGCCCCAACGCGGGCTGTCCAGACTGTTCAGGCGCGGGGCCTGAGGTCAGGAAAAGCTCATCGCGGCTGCCATGGCCGTTACAGCATCCCAGTGCCAGAGCAGGGCCGCACCCCCGGCCGCAAAGGTCAGCAGCCCATAGCCCGCATCATGCAGCGGATCCCAAACATGATGCCTGCGTGCCAGCTGCACCAGCACCGGATAGGCCGCCAGCATCGCCAGCCCCAGCGCCGCAATGCCGCCCGCCAGCCCGAACCAGGCCACCCCGCCCAGGAACATGCCCGTTTGCAAGCAGGCCCGCACAGCCGAGAACACAAAGAACCCGCGGCTGTCGCCTGCTGCCAAGGCTGCCTGATCATAGGTCATGGTGATCACTGCAGGCGCCAGCGCCAGCGCAATCAGCACGATCATCGGCCCCGCTTGCAGGTACCGGTCATCATACAGGAACTGCACTAGCCAGGGGCCGGCCCAGGCCATCGCAATCAGTATCGTCAGGATCCCCGCCGTCAGCCCCATGCGCAGCTGCCGCTGCCGCCGCAGATTCGCCGGCCCTTCCTGTGCGGGCTTGCCGCGGTAAACCGGGATCATCAGCCGCTGGTTCACCGCATGGCCCAGCAGCATCGGAAAACTCGCCAGGAAATAGCCGATGTTGTAGATGCCCAGCACCTCCAGCGGGACAAACTTGCCCAGGATCGCCCGGTCGCCTTGCGAGGTCAGAAACCAAAAGGCAGTCGACAGGAATATCCACTTGCCGAAATGAATGAGCTCGCCAGCTGCGGCCCGTTCCCAGCGGAACCGGTTTGCAGCAC
>NZ_LUKH01001302.1:0-1128 GCF_001593695.1 Leisingera sp. F5
CCAGAGAGCAGCGCCAGCGGCCAGCCGCGGGCGGGCATCCGCCCGGTCCAGTTGGGAACCGCGGTGAACAAAAAGCCCGCCACAACGGCGGCGCCATAGCCGAAGATCATCTCGTGGATGTGCCAGTCGGTTGGCAGAAACGGGCCGCTGTAATCCAGATCGCCTCGCCAGATCAGCAGCCAGGCCGGGATCACGGCCAGCGCAAACAGGCAGGCGCCTAGAAAAAACGGCCTGAAGCCGAAGGAAAACAGAACAGGTCCGGTATAGTCGGTTCGCGCAGCCATCACGGCCTCCATACGTCCGGTCAAAGACAGGCGGGCGGCACTGGTCAGGTGCCGCCCGCCGGTTCAGCGCAAGGGACGCAATCTTTCGCCGAACCCCGTGGATCAGCTCCGGCGGGCAGGGAGGAGGGAGGCTCCCCCAATTCCGGTTTCCCGTTTTTACCGCACGGTTGTTTCCTCTGGCTTCACTATGCGATAACGGCGGGGTCAACTCTTTGTCCTCTAGCAAACTTGCGGTGCATTCTTGTCCAAGCTCGATGAAAGCCTCCTGACCGGGCTGCCGCCCTTCAGCCGCCTGGAGCGCGGCCAGATCCGCGAAATCCTCGATCAAGCGCTGCCCAAACGCTATGACGAGGGCAATGAGATCTTTCACGAAGGCCATGACGCAGAGCGATTCCACCTGCTGCTGGACGGCTACATCCGGGTGGTGAAGACCACCGAGGGCGGCGAGCAGATCATCGCACTGCATATTTCACCGGGCCAGCTGTTCGGCATTGCGCCCGCGCTGAACCGTGACACTTATCCGGCGACCGCGGTGGCGGCCTCGGAATCGCTGGCGCTGTCCTGGCCGGTGCGGATGTGGCCGGAGTTCACCGCCAAGTACCAGGGCTTTGCCACCGAGAGCTACAACACCCTGGGCCAGCGGCTGGGAGAGATGCAGACCCGGATCACCGAACTGGCGACGCAGGCGGTGGAGCAGCGGGTGGCGGCGGCGCTGTTGCGGATGGTGACCCAGTCGGGCCGCAAAGTGGAGGAGGGGATCGAGATCGCCTTCCCGGTGACCCGCCGCAATATCTCCGAGATGACCGGCACCACGCTGCACACCGTCAGCCGGCTGCTGTCGGCC
>NZ_LUKH01001303.1:0-1128 GCF_001593695.1 Leisingera sp. F5
TCAGGTTCGAAATGGCGCTGTCCAGATGCGCCCTGGCATCGTCGTATTTCTTGGCCGTCTTGGCTTTTTCCGCTTCTGCCGCGGGCAGTTGCGCCTTGGCGATCAGCGCGGTGAAATCATTACCGGCATCCGCCGCAACAACCTTGTCGCGGATATCGGTGAAGACCTTGAACGCCGGGTCCCATTTCTTTTTCAGATCATCAAGCGCTGCCGTATCGGTCATCCCGTCCAGCTCGACCGCGGCTTCCGCCGCCGCCTTGGCGCTGTCCACCCGTTTTTCCGCGTCCGCCACGCAGGTGTTCGCCGTGGTGAAATCCAGCTTCAGCGCCGCTGCCGCCGCCTCAGCCATCAGTGCCTTGGCATCCTCCAGCATCGGTGCCGCCTGGGCCACATTCTTCAGGGGGTCGATCTTGCCCTGAACCGCCAGCCGTTTTTCCTTGTAGGCCTTGCAGGCATCCGCCTGGGCCGTGGCTGCGGGCCAATCGCCCTGGGTGGCATCCAGAAGGGTCAGCGCGGTTGAGTATTTGTGCAGAACAGCTTCCGCCTTGGCCGAAGCAAGATCCGCCTCCATTTTCAATATGATGACCTGAATGCCCGAGGCACCGTCGTGGTCCTTGAAATCCTTCAGCTTGGCCTCAAAGGCCGTTAGTTTGGGCGCATACTGCTGAACAACCGGGATTTCTTTTTCAATGAAGGGCCGCACGCTCCAGAACTTGCCGAGCTTCTTCAGGGACTCGCCGTAATCCTTGGTCGTGGCCACATCTGAATCGGTGTAATAGCCGTTTGCTTCATCCAGCTTATCGGTCAGCAGCGTTTTGATTGCAGCCGCCAGACCAGCCCAGCTGTCGACCCAGGTCTTGGCATTCGGGCGCTGGGTTTCATAGGTTGTCCGCTGCTTGCGCACCTTGGCGGTCTTGCCATGAACCGTGGCAACCTCGTCAAGCTTTTTGATGCCGTCCTTGAACTTCTTCGCAGCCTTGTCCACCTGCGCCGCATCATACAGGCGCTCCATTTCGCGCGCCGCGTCATCTATCGCCGGATCGCCGACCGAGACCCCGCGGGCCGCATCAGCCAGCGCCTTGCGGTCCGGGTCAAGCGCCATGAAATGCGCAAAGTCATCGGCCAGAA
>NZ_LUKH01001304.1:0-1127 GCF_001593695.1 Leisingera sp. F5
CTTCCCGGCGATGGTCGGGCGGATTTCCTTCTTTGTGAATGCGGGCATCCGCTTTGTCACTGAGATGTGCAAGATGCGCGCCTTTGTCGATCTGTGGGACGAGATCTGCGAGAAACGCTACGGCGTGGGTGACCCCAAATTCCGTCGCTTCCGCTATGGGGTGCAGGTGAATTCTCTGGGCTTGACCGAGCAGCAGCCGGAAAACAACGTCTATCGTATCCTGATCGAAATGCTGGCGGTGACCCTGTCGAAGAAAGCCCGCGCCCGCGCGGTGCAGCTGCCCGCCTGGAACGAGGCGCTTGGCCTGCCCCGCCCCTGGGACCAGCAGTGGTCGATGCGGATGCAGCAGATCCTGGCCTATGAAACCGATCTCTTGGAATACGGCGACCTGTTCGACGGCAATCCGGCGGTGGATGCCAAGGTTGAAGAGCTGAAGAACGGTGCGCGCGCCGAGTTGGCCAACCTGGAATCGATGGGTGGAGCGGTGGCCTCTATCGAATACATGAAGGGGCGCCTGGTCGATTCCAACGCCGAGCGACTGAACCGGATTGAAAAGAACGAGACCGTGGTGGTCGGCGTCAACAAGTGGACCGAAGGTGAACCGTCGCCCCTGCAGACCGAAGATGGCGGCATCATGGTTGTTGATCCGGCAGTCGAGCAGGAGCAGATCAACCGCCTGAACGCCTGGCGCGGCGAACGCGACAACGCCACGGTGCAGGCAGCCCTCGCGGCGCTGCGGGCTGCAGCACAAACCGGCACCAACATCATGGAACCCTCCGTTGCTGCTGCCAAGGCAGGCGTCACCACCGGCGAATGGGCCGAGGAGATGCGCAAGGTTCACGGCACCTACCGCGGCCCGACCGGCGTGTCGGCTTCGGTCTCGAACAAAACCGAAGGGTTGGACGATCTGCGCGATGCGGTGAATGCGGTCAGCGACGTGCTGGGCCGCCGGATCAAATTCGTGGTCGGCAAGCCGGGGCTGGACGGCCACTCCAACGGCGCCGAGCAGATCGCGTTCCGCGCCCGCGATTGCGGCATGGACATCACCTATGACGGCATCCGCATGACCCCGGCAGAGCTGGTGGAAGCCGCGCAAAAGGACGACGCCCATGTGGTCGGCCTGTCGA
>NZ_LUKH01001305.1:0-1126 GCF_001593695.1 Leisingera sp. F5
GGCGTGTGTTCAATAGTTCTGGATGGGAGTTTGCTAAGCAATCCATGAAGTCGTCGAACTTCTGGACCAAGTTCGGCTTGAGCGGCAAATACGAGGCTCATGACGCCGTGGGTGAGGACGATCCGATGGTCGCTGGCGACTTTACCAGAGAGGACATTTACGCCTGCGAACAACAGCAGAAATCGCTGAAGTCGCCTTATTTCGAAACCGGCCCGGCCGCGGTTGGGGAAAGCCCTGTCATTGACCATCAAAAAGTGGTCCTGAAATGGTTGGGAGAGAAAGCATGACCCGTCACTTCCATCCCCTTACAGTTCTAGACACCCGCGAAGAAATCGGCGGCTTGGCCAAGACGGTAATGTTCGACGTGCCAGAAATCTTGCGGGAAACCTTCGCGTGGCGACCAGGTCAGCACCTTTCGTTTCGCTTTGTTGTTGAAGGTGAAGAACAGCGCCGCAGCTACTCTATCTCGTCTTCTCCCTTCACAGGCGATCCGCTGCGGATCACCGTAAAGCGCGTCAAAGGAGGCATCGTCAGTAACCACATCAATGAAAATGTGAAAAAGGGGGGCGTGATCGATGTCATGCCCCCGTTCGGCGGGTTTTGCCTTGACCCTGCGCAGGGCGCGCGCCGGACGCACTATTTCTTTGGTGCAGGTTCAGGCATCACTCCCCTCTACGCAATGCTCAGCTCGGTCATGGCTGCGGAACCCAACTCGGCCGCGCATCTGGCGTATGGCAACAACAACGAAATGAGCATCCTGCTTGACGATGAATTGAATGGTATCTGGACAGCCCACCCGGAAAGGATGTCCATACATCATGTCTTCTCAAAGCCGAGTTGGTGGACCAGCGCCGGGTACTGGCGTAAGGGCATTGTAGGCAAGGACGCTATCGAAGCTCTGATCACGGAAAACCCGCCTTACGCACAGGACGCTCAGTATTATGTCTGCGGCCCAGGCGGCATGAATAAAGCCGTGAAAACGGCGCTGATGTCGCTGGACGTGCCAACCAACCGCATCCACATGGAAAGCTATGGAGGTACTGCCGACCTCGACACTAGCGTCGAGGGCATTGCATCGTCGATGGAGCTGACGCTCGGCGGTGCCCAACAAACCTGAGCATTTCAC
>NZ_LUKH01001306.1:0-1125 GCF_001593695.1 Leisingera sp. F5
TCATTGCCGGCCGCACCGCCCCTCCGGGCCGCCGCATGGGCCACGCGGGCGCAATTGTCGCCGGCGGCAAAGGCGGCGCCGAAGACAAGATCGAAGCGATGAAATCCGCAGGCATCGTCGTCGCCGAAAGCCCGGCCGGCCTGGGTGAAGCAGTGCTGAAAGCAATCGGCAAGTAAGCTAAAAACACGATTTGCCGCGCTTGCTTAATTCTGAGCAAGCGCGGCAAAACCGCAAAATTAAGTATGGTGCAACAATGGGCTTTTGGGCCTCAGTCAAAACTTGCATGAGTAACTACGCACAGTTCGGCGGACGCGCAGCCCGAAGAGAGTTCTGGTTTTTTGTTTTGTTTTTGGCACTCGTCCAGTTTGTCGGGTTGAACCTGACTGCCAAACAACCCGAAGGCAGCTTCAAAATTCACTTTGGCGTCTATTTCTATCTTGGGCCTCAATACCCTTGGTTCTTCAATCTTTATACTGGATTGTTTGCCATACCGTTTTTTGCCGCGCTGTCGCGGCGTCTGCACGATGTAGGCGTGGCAGCCAGTACAATATTTGTTGTGCCCTTTGCACTCTTTGCAATCGTGATGTTCGCATTGAAAGCTCTACCCGATCTGCAGCAGCTCCAAAGTGGTATAGGTTTCGCAGCTGCAATGATCCCGCTCGTTTTGTTCCTTATCTTTACCTCAAAGAAATCCCAGCCAGGTGAGAACAAATACGGTCCCAACCCGCACGAGGCATCCAAATGACCGAACAAAGCCCAAACGACCTCTTTCACGCCTCCTCTTTCATGCAGGGGCACAATGCGGAGTATCTGGAGCAGCTTTATGCACAATACGCCAATGACCCGAACGCGGTGGATGCCGCCTGGGCGGAGTTCTTCCGCCAGATGGGCGACGCCGAACTGGACGTGAAGGCGGAGGCCAAGGGCCCCTCCTGGGCGCGCAACGACTGGCCGCCGGCGCTGGATGACGACCTCACCGGCGCGCTGACCGGCGAATGGCCTGCCCCGGCCGAGACCAAGGGCGCAGGCAAGAAGATCAGGGACAAGGCCTCCGCCAAGGGCGTCGAGGTCACCGACGATCAGGTCCAGCGCGCCGTGCTGGACTCGATCCGGGCGCTGATGCTG
>NZ_LUKH01001307.1:0-1125 GCF_001593695.1 Leisingera sp. F5
AAGGGCAGGCCGCTCCGGAATGTCGCACTGCATGTGAAAAAGGGGCGCCGGGCCCAAGACCGCAGACGGGTCTGGCCGTGGCCAGAGCAAGCTGCGGACGCGGGAGGGCTTACCTTGCCCGATGGTGCCTTAGAACGTCACCGGCCGGGACAGCTCCAGCAGCTGGTCCAGATCCATATAGCGTTCCAGATGGTCTGCCAGTGCATCCAGCGTCTCCTCGACGCCGTCCTCATATCCGGTCTGGCTTTCATGCCCCAGGCCGGCCAGCACGCTGGCGCGGAAGGCGTCTGAAGAAAACAGCCCGTGCAAATAGGATCCCTTCACCCGCCCGTCAGCAGAGGCCGCGCCCTCGGCCCGGCCATCGATGCTCAGCCAGGCACGGGCGCAGTCGGCCCCTGTGGTGCGGCCCATGTGGATCTCGTATCCGCTCACCGGCAGATTGCCGTCGCGGGTCACCGCCTCGGTCAGCGTGACACGCTTTTCGCCCGCCATCACCGTATGCACATCCAAGAGGCCCAGTCCCTCGACCTTTCCGGGCCGGCCGTCAACGCCTTCCGGGTCGTCGATGGTCTTGCCCAGCATCTGAAAGCCGCCGCATAGGCCCAGCACATGGCCGCCGCGGCGGTGATGCGCCAGAATGTCGATGTCCCAGCCTTGGCGGCGCAGATAGGCCAGATCGCCAATGGTCGACTTGCTGCCGGGCAGGATCACCAGATCCGCATCGCCGGGCAGGGCGCGGCTTGGCGGCACGATCTCCACCGTCACCTCCGGCTCCGCGGCCAGCGGGTCCAGATCGTCGAAATTCGCCATCCGCTCCAGCTGCGGCACCACCACCTTGCAAGCGCCGCCCTGGCGAGAGGCGATGTCCATCATGTCCTCGGCCGGCAGTTTCCAGGCGTCCCAGAACCACGGCACCACGCCCAAGGACGGCCAGCCGGTGCGCGCGGCAATATCATCGCGGCCTGCATCAAACAGGCTGAGGTCGCCGCGGAACCGGTTCACCATGAAGCCCGCGACCCGCTCCAGGTCCTGCGGCTCCAGCACCGCATGGGTGCCGACGATCTGCGCAATCACCCCGCCGCGGTGAATGTCGCCGGCAATCACCACCGGCACCCCCGCCGCACA
>NZ_LUKH01001308.1:0-1124 GCF_001593695.1 Leisingera sp. F5
GGATGAACAATTCCTCCGACAGGGTCTCGGCCCGCTGCATCCGCAGATCCATCGCCGGAGTGGCGCGGGAGTCCAGCACCACGATATCGGCTTCGGTCCCGGCCTCCAACGTGCCGATCTTGTCCTCCAGCCCCAGCGCCACGGCGTTGCCGCGGGTGATCCAGTGGAAGGCGCGCAAGGGGTGCAACTTTTGGTTCTGCAATTGCAGGACCTTGTAGCCCTCGTTCAGGGTCTGCAGCATCGAATAGCTGGTGCCGGCGCCGATGTCGGTGGCAATGGCATTGGTGATGCCGCGGCCGCGCAGGCCAGCGTCGTCAAACAGCCCGCTGCCCAGGAACAGGTTGGAGGTCGGGCAGAACACCGGCTTGGCCTGGGTCTCCGCCAGCGCGTCGATCTCGCGCGACTGCAGGTGAATCGAGTGGCCCAGCAGCATCTTTTCCGTCAGCAGCCCATAGGACTGGTAGACATCCAGATAGTCGCGCGCCTGCGGATAGAGTTCGGCGGTAAAGGCGATCTCGTCATGGTTTTCGGACAGGTGGGTCTGGACGTAGCACTCCGGGTGTTCCTTCACCAGCGCACCGGCCATTTCCATCTGACCGGGGGTGGAGGTGATCGCAAAGCGCGGAGTGACCGCGTACATCCCGCGGCCCTTGCCGTGGTATTTTTCGATCAGCGCCTTGGTGTCGTCATAGCCGCTGACAGGCGTGTCCAGCAGACCCGCCGGCGCGTTGCGGTCCATCAGGACTTTACCGCCGATCATCCGCATGTTGCGGCGCGCAGCCTCGTCGAAATAGGCCTCGGCCGAGGTTTTGTGGACCGAGCAATAGGCCACCGCCGTGGTGGTGCCATGCGCAGTCAGCAGGTCAAAGAAATGCCCGGCCATCTCCGCGCTGTGGCCTGCATCGGCAAACCGGACCTCCTCGGGGAAGGTATAGTTGTTCAGCCACTCCAGCAGCTGCGAGCCCCAGGAAGCGATCACCTGCACCTGCGGGAAATGCAGATGGGTGTCGATGAAGCCGGCCATCAGGATATGCGGGCGGTGGTCGATCACCTCGGCAGCCGCGGCCTGCTGGACAAGATCGCCATAGCTGCCTTTGGCCAGGATCATCCCGTCGGCGACCAGC
>NZ_LUKH01001309.1:0-1123 GCF_001593695.1 Leisingera sp. F5
TTCGGGAACCAGATCTTCTGGCTCGCAGTCGCCCTGGTCGTGATCTACCTCATCCTGTCGCGCGTCGCGCTGCCCCGCATTGCGGCAGTTCTGGCCGAGCGTCAGGGTACCATCACCAACGACCTCGCCGCGGCTGAAGACCTGAAGGCCAAGGCTGTCGAGGCCGAAAACGCATATAACAAAGCTCTGGCGGATGCCCGTACGGAAGCGCAGCGCATTGCTGCCGAGACCCGCGCGGAAATTCAGGCTGGGCTGGACGAGGCCATTGCCAAAGCAGACGAACAGATCTCTGCCAAGGCCGCCGAATCTGAAAAGGCTATCGCCGAAATCAAGGCCGGTGCGCTGGAAAGCGTAAAGGCCGTTGCAACCGATACCGCAGAGGCGCTGGTGACCGCGCTTGGCGGTTCGGCAGACGCAGACGCAATTGCCGCGGCAGTTGCCGAGCGGACGAAAGGATAAGGATATGCGCAATATTCTCGCCCTTGCCTTGACCTTTGGCGCAGCTTCGCCTGCCCTTGCTGCCGGCGGCGGCATGGACCTGTCCAACACCAACCTGGTTGTTGGCCTCGGCTTTGTGCTGTTCATCGGCATCCTGCTGTTTGCCAAGGTGCCGTCGCTGCTGGCTGGGCAGTTGGACAACCGTGCAGATGGCATCCAGAAGGAACTGGACGAAGCCCGTGCCCTGCGTGAAGAGGCCCAGACCATCCTGGCGTCTTATGAGCGCAAGCAGCAGGAAGTTCAGGCCCAGGCAGATCAGATCGTCGCTGCCGCCCGTGACGAAGCTGCCCGTGCAGCGGAACAGGCAAAAGCGGATCTACAAACCTCCATCACCCGCCGTCTGGCGGCTGCCCAGGAGCAGATCGCTTCGGCGGAAGCTTCGGCTGTGAAGGAAGTGCGCGATCAGGCGATAACCATCGCTGTTGCCGCTGCGGATCAGGTGATCTCCAAGCAGATGACCGCCGCCGAGGCCAACAAGCTGATCGATGCTGCCATTGCGGATGTGGACGCCAAGCTGCACTAGCTCAGGTTGACACTAACGAGTTAAAAGAACCCGGTCCAAGTGGCCGGGTTTTTTGTGCCTTAGGGGTATTGAACCTGCCGGGCACGGTACTCCGTTCAGGCC
>NZ_LUKH01001310.1:0-1123 GCF_001593695.1 Leisingera sp. F5
TACGGAATCACGAAGGGGCAGCTTTGCGGTTTTCCAAGCTCAGGCTGAACGGCTTCAAAAGCTTTGTTGATCCTACCGAACTGGTCATTGCCGATGGGCTGACAGGGGTTGTGGGTCCAAACGGTTGCGGCAAATCCAATCTTCTCGAGGCTTTGCGCTGGGTGATGGGCGAGACCCGCGCCAAGGCGATGCGCGGCGGCGGCATGGAGGATGTGATCTTTGCCGGCACGTCCTCGCGGCCGGCGCGCAACTTTGCCGAGGTGAGCCTCAACATCGACAACTCCGAACGGCTGGCGCCCTCGGGCTTCAATGAGGCCGACGGTCTGGAGATCGTGCGCCGCATCACCCGCGATGTGGGGAGCGCCTACAAGTCCAACGGCAAGGACGTGCGGGCGCGCGATGTGCAGATGCTGTTTGCCGATGCTTCCACCGGCGCGCATTCGCCGGCGCTGGTGCGGCAGGGCCAGATCGCCGAGCTGATCAACGCCAAGCCCAAGGCGCGGCGGCGGATTCTGGAAGAAGCGGCAGGGATCTCGGGCCTGTACCAGCGGCGCCACGAGGCGGAGCTGAAGCTGAAGAACACCGAGGCCAACCTGCTGCGTGTCGATGACGTGATCGAGCAGCTGGCCGCGCAACTGGCGCAGCTGGCAAAGCAGGCGCGGCAGGCGCAGCGCTACCGCGAGATCGGGGAGAAGCTGCGGCTGTCAGAGGGCATGCTGCTGTACCGCCGATGGCGCGAGGCGGATGGGGCGCGGCTGGCCTCAGAGGATGAGCTGCGGGTGCGGGTCGAGCAGGCCGCCAAGGCCGAGGCGCTGGTGCGTGCCGCGGCCACTCAGCGCGGCACGTTTGAGGAAAAGCTGCCTCCTCTGCGCGAGGAGGAGGCCATCGCAGCCGCCATCCTGCAGCGGCTGGTGGTGCAGCGCGACTCGCTGGGCGACCAGGAGGCGCAGGCGCGCCAGACCATTGAGCGGCTCAGCAGCCGTGTTGTGCAGCTGAGCAACGACATCGAGCGCGAGGCGGGGTTGAACAAGGACGCCGGCGAAACCATCGAGCGGCTGGAATGGGAGCAGCGCGAGCTGTCCAAGGCCGGTGACGGGCATGACGGCAAGATGGCCGAAGCCGC
>NZ_LUKH01001311.1:0-1122 GCF_001593695.1 Leisingera sp. F5
CACCTGGGCGCGGTGCTGAAATCGGCGCCGGAGTTTGCCCTGGCCCATGCGATCAAAGGATTGTCCCTATTGATGCTGGGCCGCCGGGAGCTGCTTCCCACAGCGCAGGAAGCCCTGCGCGATGCCAAAGCGCAGTACGAAGGTGCCCTGCCGCGGGAACGCAAATATGTCGATGCGCTGGAAAACTGGCTGGCAGGCCGCCCCAGCCAGGCCATCCGCCGGATGGAGGAGGTGCTGGACATCTTCCCGCAGGACACCCTGGCAATGAAGCTCAGCCATGGCATCCGCTTTATCCTTGGCGATCCTGATGGCATGCGCGCATCCGTTGAACGGGTGATGCCGGCCTATGCGCCCGACCACGCGGGCCGCGGTTATCTGTTGGGCTGCCACTCCTTTGCGCTGGAGGAAACCGGCGAGTTTGAACGCGCGGCCAATGCCGGCCGTCAAGCGCTTTGGATGGCGCCGGATGATGCCTGGGGCCTGCATGCGGTGGCGCATGTGCATGACATGACCGGCAATGCCAAATCAGGGCTGGAGTGGCTGCACGGCCGCGAAGAGGCCTGGGCGCACTGCAACAACTTCCGCTATCACGTCTGGTGGCACAAGGCGCTGATGCATCTGGACCTGGGCCAGATGGACGAAGCATTGGCGCTGTATGATACCGAAGTGCGCAAAGACAAGACCGACGATTACCGCGACATCTCCAATGCCACTTCGCTGCTGGCGCGACTGGAGCTGGAAGGCGTCAATGCCGGCACCCGCTGGGAGGAGCTGTCGGAACTCTGTGCCAACCGCACCGAAGACGGCAGCCTGATTTTTGCCGATCTGCACTATCTTCTGGCCCTTACCGGCCACCGCAAGGAAGACGCCCACAAGCTGGTTCAGCGCATTCACGCCGACGCCGAACAGGGCGGGTCTGAGGCCTGCGAACGCATGGGCAATCCTGGCTGTGCTGCCGCCGATGGCCTTGAAGCCTTTGGCGACGGCAATTACAAATCCGCTTTCAACCATTTGTCCGCGGCCCGCGGCAGCATGCAGCTGGCCGGCGGCAGCCACGCGCAACGCGATGTTTTCGAACGCATTACCATTGATGCTGGCCTGCGCGCAGGACAGCTTGACGCG
>NZ_LUKH01001312.1:0-1120 GCF_001593695.1 Leisingera sp. F5
ACAAGATCCCGGCCAGTGCGTTTGATATCACTAAGCCCCAGGCCCGCATTCTGGCCAACTACGGCGTTGGCTCCTCTCATATTGATATGCCCAGTGCGGCAGGTCACGGCATGACTGTGACCAACACTCCCGATGTTCTTAGCGAATGCACTGCCGACATCGCCATGACGCTGCTATTGATGGTGGCCCGCCGCGCAAGTGAAGGTGAGCGTGAAGTGCGTGCCGGTGAATGGACCGGCTGGCGTCCGACCCATCTGGTCGGCACCAAAGTTTCCGGCAAGACATTGGGCATCGTCGGTTTCGGCCGTATCGGCCAGGAAATGGCCCGCCGCGCGCATCATGGCTTTGGCATGAAGATCGTGGTGCAGAACCGCTCTCGCGTGTCGCCCGATATCCTGGCCCGTTACAACGCCACTCAGGCCGACAGCCTGGAAGAGCTGATGCCGCAGAGCGACTTTGTCTCGCTGCACTGCCCGGGCGGAGTTGCAAACCGGCATCTTATCAACACCCGGATGCTGAACCTGATGAAGCCGGACGCATTCCTAATTAATACGGCCCGTGGCGAGATAGTCGACGAGCTGGCCCTGTCCCGCGCCCTGTGGTTCGAAACCATCGGCGGCGCCGGGCTGGATGTGTTCGACGGCGAACCGCGCATCAACCCGGATCTGATGGACTGCGACAACCTGGTGATGCTGCCGCACTTGGGCAGCGCCACCCGCGAGGCGCGCGAGGCGATGGGGTTCCGTGTCCTCGACAATCTGACCGATTTCTTTGCAGGGCGCGAACCGCGTGATCGGGTGATGTGATGGGTGATCCTGCCGAAACCGCTCAGACGGGGTTTGCCGATGCGGGTTACGCCGCCGAACTCCGCACGGAATTGCACGCCCTGTGGCTGGATGTCTTGCGCAAGCGCGCGCCGGAAGTGGCGGAACGGGCCACTGGCGAGTCTCCATGGGATCTTTCTGACGGCCAGCCTGCAACCGCCTACATGCAGGCCTTCAACATCTGGTTCCAGCTGCTGAAGATCGTCGAGGAAAACGCGGCCATGCGCGACCGACGCATGGCTGAAACGCAAGACGGCCCGGAAGTGGCCGAAGGCAGCTTTGCCCGTGCCCTCGAT
>NZ_LUKH01001313.1:0-1120 GCF_001593695.1 Leisingera sp. F5
GGTGTATGGATGTCACCCTGCCGGGGCCGGGTGTTGCTGCATTGCAACTCAGTCATGGCTGACCCCCAGATAGGCGTCGATCACATCCTGGTTATTGCGCACCTCATCCGGGGTGCCGTCACCGATTTTCTTGCCGTAATCCATCACTACGACGCGGTCCGAAAGATCCATCACAACGCCCATGTCGTGCTCGATCAGGGCGATGGTAGTGCCGAATTCGTCGTTCACATCCAGGATAAAGCGGGACATGTCCTCCTTCTCCTCGACGTTCATGCCGGCCATCGGTTCATCCAGCAGCAGCAGCTTTGGTTCCGCAGCCAGCGCGCGGGCCAGTTCGACCCGTTTCTTCAGGCCATAAGGCAGCCGAGACACCGGGGTCTTGCGGATGTGCTGGATCTCCAGAAAGTCGATGATCCGCTCCACGACCTCGCGGTTTTCGGTCTCTTCCTTTTCCGCCTTACCCTTCCACAGAGCCTGCGAAAACAAGCCTGTTTTCATATAGTTGAGCCGTCCGGTCATGACGTTGTCCAGCACGCTCATGCCTTCGAACAGCGCGATATTCTGGAATGTGCGTGCGATGCCCTGGCGGGCCACCTCATAGGGGCGCATCTGCGGACGCTTCTTGCCGTGAAACAGCACTTCGCCTTCCTGCGGCACATAGAAGCCTGAGATCACGTTCAGCATCGAGGATTTGCCAGCCCCGTTCGGGCCGATGATCGCGCGGATCTCGCCCTCGCGGATGTCAAAGGAGATATCCTTGATCGCCACCACACCACCGAACCGCAGGGTGATGTTCTTCATCTCCATCACCACACCACCGATAGTGCGGCCGTCTTCGGTGACATAGCTTAAGGAATTGTCAAGCATAACAACGGCCTCCATTATTCTGCCACATAGAAATTTTAAGGTTTCCATGCGATACTTGTTCAAAACGAGCAGCAAGGAGACCAAAACAATGTTTGGCGAACTTGAACATTCCTGCCTTCTGAAGATGGCCGTCGAATGCAAGCAGATGGGCCTCAGTCAATCCGAAAGCCTGACCTCGATCATCGAGCAGACACACGGGTTCAGCTCTCCCTTCAAGATCCAGCAGGTGGTCAACACGGCTTTCAATCCCGGC
>NZ_LUKH01001314.1:0-1119 GCF_001593695.1 Leisingera sp. F5
GGATCAGATGGGCAATATGTTTGCCCGCAGGGAAGGTACCGATCCGGATGCCCTGCCGGTCTATGTGGGCTCGCATCTGGACACCCAGCCGACGGGCGGCAAGTATGACGGCGTTCTGGGGGTGCTGGCCGGGCTGGAGCTGATCCGTTCGCTCAACGATATGAACATCAAGACCAAGCATCCGATCGTGGCCACGAATTTCACCAATGAGGAGGGCACGCGCTATGCGCCTGCGATGCTGTCCTCCGGCGTGTTTGCGGGCATTCACACTCAGGACTGGGCTTACGGCCGCGAAGATGCCGAAGGCAAGAAATTCGGGGACGAGCTGAAACGCATCGGCTGGCGCGGCGAAGAAGAGACCGGTGCCCGCAAGATGCACGCCTTCTTTGAACTGCACATCGAACAGGGACCGATCCTGGAAGCCGAAGGCAAGGATATCGGTGTGGTGACCCACGGCCAGGGCCTTAGCTGGACCCAGGTGACGTTGACTGGCAAGGATGCGCATACCGGCTCCACCCCGATGCCGATGCGCCGCAACGCGGGGCTGGCAATGGCGCGGATCCTGGAAACCGTGGATGAAATCGCCTGGGGCCACGCGCCTCATGCTGTCGGGGCCGCGGGCCATATCGACGTCTATCCGAACTCGCGCAATGTGATCCCGGGCAGGGTGGTTTTCACCGTTGATTTCCGCAGCCCCGAGTTGGACGTGATCACCGACATGGAAAATCAGCTGCGCGAAAAAGGCACCCGGATTGCTGAGGCGATGGGCGTTGAAATCGCGTTCGAGAAGGTGGGCGGCTTTGATCCCGTTACCTTTGACGCAGGCTGTGTCACTGCTGTGCGCAGTGCGGCAGAGCGGCTGGGGTATTCGCATATCGATATCATTTCTGGCGCGGGCCACGATGCCTGCTGGATCAACCGGGTGGCGCCGACCGCGATGGTCATGTGCCCCTGCGTTGATGGTCTGAGCCACAACGAGGCCGAGGAGATCAGCAAGGAATGGGCCGAGGCTGGCGCCAACGTGCTGTTCCATGCGGTGGTCGAGACAGCGGAAATCGTTTCGTAGCTGGGGGCCAGCCCCCAGACCCCCGGGATATTTCCGGCCAGAAGAACAAGGGA
>NZ_LUKH01001315.1:0-1117 GCF_001593695.1 Leisingera sp. F5
GTACCACACCCAGCCCGGCCTGGGCGAAACGTTCCGCCGCCGCCAGGCCGACCCCGCTGGCACCACCGGTCACAACGGCCAGACCGCCTGTTTCTATTGCTTTGGCATACATCGGTCTTCCTCCCTGATATGGCCGCGCGGGCCCTGCCCGGCGGTGTTGGCAGCAAAGGTAGGGGGAAATGCGGCTTTGGCCGTGCCTGATCCTCCGGATGATCTGCCTGATCCTCCGAAGCGCCGTGATTTGCGGTTCTGCCGCCGCCGCCGCCAGCCTATAGTCGGGCAGCAGAGGAGGAGCGCCCATGGTGCCGCAGGATCTGATCGAAGAGGTTGCCGCCTTTGTCCGCGAAAGAGGCGCGCCGGAAGACGGTTGCGAAACCGGGGTCGGCGGGCTGTTTGCCTTTTGCCGCGAGAACCCGACCGTATTTCAGGCGATGGTCTATGAACCGGTCATGTGCCTGGTGCTGCAAGGCGCCAAGGAGGCGCAGCTGGAGGACCGCACGATCCGTTACAGCGCGGGCATGTCGCTGATCGTCAGCCATGCGCTGCCGGTGATGGCGGGTGTCATCGATGCCTCGCCCGGGCGTCCCTATGTGTCGCTGGCGCTGCGGCTGGACCTGGCCACCGCGCGCAGCCTTTATGACGAGGTCGGCGCCGCGGAGGGGCAGGAACCGGCGTCGCATTCAATGAGCGTGGCAGACAGCGATGCGGCGCTGATTGACGCAATCGGGCGGTTGTTCCGCCTGTCGCAGAACCCGGTCGAGGTCCAGGCACTGGCACCCCTGGTGCTGAAGGAGATCCATTTCCGTCTGCTGCGCGCCCAGCACGGCGGCATGCTGCGGCAGCTGTTATTGCACGAAAGTCCGGCCAGCCGGATTTCCAAGGCGATTGCGATGATCCGGAACCGGTACAAGGCCCAGCTGCCGGTGGCGGATCTGGCTGCCGCGGCGGGCATGAGCCAGTCCACCTTTCATGAGCATTTCAAAACCCTGACATCGACCACGCCGCTGCAGTACCAAAAGGAGCTGCGCCTGATGGAGGCCCGCCGCCTACTGATCAGCGGCGGCACTTCGGTCGCGGCGGCGGCTTATGACGTGGGTTATGAAAGCCCGACACAGTT
>NZ_LUKH01001316.1:0-1117 GCF_001593695.1 Leisingera sp. F5
ACCAACCTCGACATCGATATCATGACCGAGGAAGAAGAATCGGCCCGCCGCCAGAAGGAATTCGAGGCGCGCACCAAGCTGTTCATGGAAACCTTGGATCTGGATGAGTTCTTTGCCCAGCTGCTGGTTTCCGAAGGCTTTACCAATCTTGAAGAAGTCGCTTATGTCGAGCTTGATGAGCTGCTGGTCATCGACGGTGTTGACGAAAGCACCGCCGGGGAATTGCAGGCCCGTGCCCGCGATTACCTGGAGGCTAAGGCCAAGGCGGCCTTGGATGCGGCTCGCGAATTGGGCGCCGAAGACAGCCTTATTCAGTTCGAGGGCCTGACTCCGCAGATGGTAGAGGCACTGGCCAAGGACGACGTAAAGTCGCTGGAAGATTTCGCCACTTGTGCGGACTGGGAACTGGCGGGCGGCTGGACCAACGATGGCGGCGAACGGGTCAAGGACGATGGTATCCTGGAACCTTTCGGTATGACGCTGGAACAGGCGCAGGACATGGTGATGACTGCCCGCATCATGCTGGGCTGGGTCGATCCGGCTGAACTCGAAGCAGACGCAGCTGAAGATGAAGACGCTGGCGAAGAGGAAGGCGAAGCCTGATTTCAGGCTTCGGATGGGGCTTGACGCATGACACGTGGCGGCAAAACCAAGCATCGTGAAGATGATTCCGAGCGAAAATGCATCGCCACGGGCGAGGTGCAGCCCAAATTTGGGCTGATCCGCTTTGTCGTTGGGCCTGATGGCCAGGTCTTTCCTGATCTGGCGGAAAAATTACCGGGTCGCGGGATATGGGTTTCCGCGGACCGGGCCGCGCTGACGCTGGCGGTGAAAAAGAACCAGTTCTCGCGCTCGGCCAAGCAGCAGGTGACGATTGCGGATGATCTGGTTGACCAGGTCGAACTGATGTTGGCGCGCCGCGTGGTTGATTTGATCAGCCTGTCGCGCAAAGGCGGGGGTGCCGTTGCTGGCTTTGAAAAGGTCAAAGACTGGCTGATGAAAGATGAGGCCGAAGTACTGATCCAGGCCAGTGATGGCTCGGGGCGGGGCAAGTCGAAATTGAGCACGCCGCAAGACGGCAAGTTCATCGGCTGGCTTACCGCGGACGAACTGGGAC
>NZ_LUKH01001317.1:0-1116 GCF_001593695.1 Leisingera sp. F5
ACGCGAGGGTGTCGAGCAGGTTCATCTGGCCGAGGCGGATTACCACGCGCTGGCCTGCGCGAGGCAGAATGTGGCGGACAGCCGGGCGCAGTTTCACTGGGCGGATGCCCGCACCTGGAAGGCGCCGGGCACCGTGAACACCGTGGTGATGAACCCGCCGTTCCACACTGGCCGCACGGCGGAGCCGTCGCTGGGCCAGGCCTTCATCGGGGCAGCGGCAGCGATGCTGGCGCCCTCGGGCAGCCTGTGGATGGTGGCCAACCGGCATCTGCCTTATGAGGTGGCGCTGGGTGAACGCTTTGCCCAGGTGCGCGAGGAGGGCGGCGACAACCGTTTCAAGATCCTGCATGCGGCGCGGCCGAAACGGCGGCGCAAGTAACCGCGTGCGGGGCGCAATGCCGGTTTCCAAACCGGCAGGCCCGGTCTAACGTGCGGCCCAGAGTGCCACAGGCCAGATTTTTACAGGCCAGATTGTTACAGGGGAGTGCCCTTACATGTCCTTTTCGATCTCCGGTAAAACCGCCATCGTGACTGGCGCCTCCAGCGGCATCGGCTTGGCGATCGGCAAGCAGTTTGCCGATGCCGGCGCCAATGTGATGTTTGCCGACACCCATGAGGCGCAGCTGGTGGCCGAGCTGGGCGAGCAGGCCGAGGAAAGCAATATCCGCTATTTTGCAGGCGACCTGCGCGAACGGCTGACCATTGCCAATCTGCTGTCGGCCACCATTGACGCCTTTGACGGGGTGGATATCCTGGTCAACGGCGCGCGGCAGATGGTGGCAACAGATCCGCTGGACCCCGCCGATGACACCCTGGATCAGCTGCTGATGCAAAGCCTGCTGCCCGCCGTGCGCCTGTCGCAGCAAGTGGCCAAGCGGATGATCCGGCAGGGCGAGGAAGACGAGGACAGCAGCGGCCCGCTGGGCAGTATCATCAACCTGTCGTCGATCGCCGCGCGCCGCACCCACCCTGAACTGATGGCCTATTCGATCGCCTCTGCCGCGCTGGATCAGGCGACCCGGTCCCTGTCGGTGGCGCTGGCGCCGCACAAGATCCGGGTGAACTCGATTGCCTTCGGCTCAGTGATGAGCGCGTCGATGCGCACCACCCTCAAGG
>NZ_LUKH01001318.1:0-1116 GCF_001593695.1 Leisingera sp. F5
GTGGAGAACCCGGTGCGCTGGGTGACCGAGACGATATCGGCCAGCGGCACGTAGATCCCGCTGGGCGCCCGCATCAGCGTGCGCTCCAGGAAGTCGGCGGTCAGCTCATCTTCGGGCAGTTCCACCCGGATTTTGGCGCTGCGCGGCCCGTCCGGGTATGTCGCGGCCTCAATTCCATTCAGCCGCGCCCGCAATGCCTTTCCCAGGCTGCCAATGGTGAAGTTCAACGCCTGGCCTTGCGGGGTGAGGTCAAGGATCACCTCCTCTTTGTCGTAGGCCAGATTGTCCTCAACGGCGGAAACCTCAGGAAAGCGCAGCAGCGCGGTTTTCAGGTCTTCCGCGGCATCCTTCAGCACTTGCACGCCGGGGCCGGAGAATTGCACGTCCAGCGCGTCGCCGCCCGGACCCGACCGCCAGCTGCGGAAAGAGACCGTCTCGACCATCGGATGCCGCGCCACCCGTTCCTGCAGCTCGGCCACAAAGGCAAAGCTGGAGTAAGGGCGCAGGTCGGCGTCGATCAATTCAATCGAAATCCCGCCCAAAAGGTCCCTATCCTTGGCCTCGACACCGCCCAGTCCACGGCCGGCATTGCCGCCCACCTCGGCCATGACGAAATCCAGCGGGTTGCGGCCAAAGCGGGTGGCATACTCCGCGCCCAGCGTCTCGGTGGCGCGCTGCATTTCCTGCATCATCGCCAGGGTGTCATCCCGGCTGGCGCCCTCCACCATGGCGAAATTGCCGGTCACGGAGCCGCGTTCAGGCGCGTTGAAAAAGCGCCACTTCACTTCGCCGTTGATGAACAGCGCCGCCTGGCTAGCCAGAACTACCAACGCGCCTGCCAGCACCGCATAGCGGGCCTGAACCACAAGCCCCATGAACGGGCGGAAAGCATGGTCGCGCAGCCAGCGGAAGCCGCGGTTCACCATCCGGTTCGGCCAGTCATACCAATGCCGCGCCTGGGCATGGGTCAGCGCATGGGCCAGGTGGTTAGGCAGGATCAGAAAACATTCCACCAGCGAGGCCGCCAGTACCGCAATCACGGTGAAAGGAATATCGCGGATCAGCTCGCCAAAGTGCCCGCCCACCAAGGTCAGGCCAAAGAAGGCGATGATGGTG
>NZ_LUKH01001319.1:0-1115 GCF_001593695.1 Leisingera sp. F5
CGTAGGACGGATTCCATCCGAGATCGGAGATCTTCTTAGTGGCCTCCCCTACCGAGATACCACGTTGGGACGTGATCTTGTTGAGCGTCAAAGTCATGCCATGAGCCTCCTTAAAGCTCTGGGGCCAGTCGCCCGGCGCCCGGTTGGCGGCTTTTGCCGTTTCGGTTTGGCGCCCCCCTTGAGGCACCGGTTCTCGGCAAAGGTTGAGAAGTTCGACACGCCCGCTGCATCGAGGCGGCTGCTGGTCTCTCTCCCTGTCCTTCGTTCTTTGAGCGTCCTGTCCGGGCGCTAGCGTCTTGTGGTTCTCTTCTGGCAAGGCCGGTTCCAGAATTCGGCAGACGTCCGAAGCGGCGCGAAGAAATATATTATCTGACTGATTTTGAATAATATTTTTCGATGAGTTTTTCGCGGGGCACTTCGCTTGAGGCCGAGGCCGGGCGAGGCATATGGGCGGACTGTCGCAAAACGTTACAATCGCCGTTCCAATGACTTTACGCTTCGTTACACCTGCTGAAACACCCGCATTATACATCCCGCACCGCGCACCCCGAAAGCACCGCGCCTGTCAGCGCAAACCGCTAAAAAATATCGGGCTTTCCGCATCGCAGCATCGCCGGAACCGTGCGGGCCAACAACCGCATCCGGATGTTCACTTCTGTAGCGTCATACCGCGCCGAGGGGTTGGCGCGTCAGGCCGGCAGCCGGCGCTTCGAGGCGGCGTAGATGCCGATGTCCTGCCGGTACTTCGACACGACACGGCGCGACACCGCGATCCCTTCGGACTGCAGAATGGCCGTCAGCCGCCGATCGGACAGCGGCTTCTTCGGGTCTTCGTCGGCCAGCAGCGCCCGAATGCGCACCTGGACCTGCGGCTTGGACTGGGTAGCCTGGGCCGACGCCGTGCCGGTGAACAGGGTGCGCGCAAGAACAATGCCGTTCGGCCCTTCAATCAGCAAACCGTTCAGCACTCGGCTGACGGTGCTTAGGTGAAATCCGGTTTCCCGCGCAATCTCGGACAGAGTCATCGGAGCCAGAGCGCCGTCGCCAAAGCGGAAATAGGTTCCCTGGCGCTCCACGATTTGGCCCACCACCGCTTTAAGCGCGGACACCCGCAT
>NZ_LUKH01001320.1:0-1115 GCF_001593695.1 Leisingera sp. F5
CGCTTGCCGCTGGTCTTAATCACCACCAGATCGCGCAGCTGCACCCGTTCGTAGGTGGTGAAACGGCCGCCGCAAGCCGGGCAGAACCGGCGCCGCCGGATCGAAACATGATCTTCGGCAGGACGTGAATCCTTGACCTGAGTGTCGATATTTCCGCAAAATGGGCAGCGCATCCGCCTGCTCCCTCAATCCTGTCAGCCTATTGTTTGTGCCGGTGTTTACCCGGTTATCCACAACTATAGGCTACCCTCCAGAATTTGGGTAGAGGTGATTTATAGCCGCTAGATAAAGAGGGTCAGGCCAGACGCGCAGCCACATGCCGCTGGTGCGGACGATCGCGGTGTTCAAACAGGTAGATACCTTGCCAAGTGCCCAGCACCGGCGCGCCGCGGCTGACAGGGATTGACAGGCTTACCGGCATCATCGCCGCTTTGATATGGGCGGGCATGTCGTCCGGCCCCTCATAGGTGTGGCGCAGATAGGCCATTGCAGGATCCGTGGAAGGCGGCACCAGGCGCGCAAAGAAGCCCCGAAGGTCGGTCTGCACCTCGGGGTCAGCATTTTCCTGGATCAGCAAAGAACAGGACGTATGGCGGACAAACAGGGTCAGCAGCCCATCCTGCAGACCGGACCCGGAAACCCAGGCCCGCACGCCGCGGGTAAACTCATAAAGCCCCTGCCCGCGCGTCGGAATGGTGAATTCATGCTTCATGCAGATCTATTGGCTGAACACAGCCCGGCCAGCAACAGGGTCAGCTAGTGAACCTGGAAATTAGGGCAACCAGCGGTCCCGCCCGGGCAGCCGGTCATAACAATAGGTTTGCGCAGCCGTCACATGCAGATTGTCACCTGCCTCGCGCACATTAAGCGACAGGCTGGAGGATCGGTCAGAAACACCAGGCGGCAGGCCAAAGGCAAATTGCACCGATTTGCGCCCCGGCCGGTTGACCGAAGGCCCGACCCCGCGCCAGACATAGATGCGCTGGTTCACCGGCGCCCGCAGCTGGCGGATCGCAAAATCGCCGATACCGCACCAATAATCCTGTGCGCCGGTCCCGACCCGGGCAACCACTTCCCAGACGCCTTCGGACACTGGCAGCACTTCATGGCGGTTG
>NZ_LUKH01001321.1:0-1115 GCF_001593695.1 Leisingera sp. F5
GCCCGATTCCTTTCGAGAGCCAATCAAAGAGACCGCTGAATCGCTGACCGTGTCAAGATTTTGTTGCCGGGAAGCATTATGGTGCAGGCTCATTAGAGGAGTTGTCGCCAATACGCAGCGCCGATCGCGTTTGTTTCTGATCCTCGGCATGCCGGGTGCCTCAGGGCGGCGCGCCGTCGAATCCGTTGCTGTGGAATGCCTCTGCCGACCCAATTGGAGACCGCTGTGATTCGCAGGACAAGCCCGGCCCGCAAAGAGTTTGGCTGAGGGCCGGCGTGTGATACCTAAGCTACGGGAATTGTTCCATCTGGTCTTTTTTGGGCCTTGCTTGTGCTTTCGGAAATAGGCGAGACATTTGTGAATTTACGTCCTCACCCCGCTCACGCGGCGCATGAACAGTTCGATATCATCGTGATCGGCGGTGGTGTCTACGGTTTGATGATCGGGCTCGAAGCGGGCCGCGCTGGTTTGCGCGCTGCGATTGTCGAGCGCAATCAGATCGGTGGCGCAACAAGTGCGAACTGGTTTCGTATTCTGCACGGTGGTCTGCGGTACCTTCAAACACTGGACATCCCGCGACTTCGTGAATCCATTACCGAACGCCGCTGGTTCCTGCGCAACTTTCCCGACCTTGTTCATCCGATGGGCTTCCTCATGCCGCTCTATGGGGGAAAGATGCGGCATCCGGCGGTGTTTCGGGCCGCATTTGCC
Source organism: Leisingera sp. F5 (assembly GCF_001593695.1). NCBI lineage: Bacteria > Pseudomonadati > Pseudomonadota > Alphaproteobacteria > Rhodobacterales > Roseobacteraceae > Leisingera > Leisingera sp. F5. The sequence continues at coordinate 712 of NZ_LUKH01001321.1, forward strand.
CTCGACGCGGTATTGACACTGGATCGAAACGCGGGGCTATCGCCCGATAGCGTTCTTGCGCGCGGGCGCGTTTTGAGCGCCTCGGACGTGCGGAAAACCTGTTCGCAGATCCGGACAGATGGTCTTCTTGGCGGGGCGCTTTGGAACGATGCGGTCGCAGAAGATGGCGCCGCCCTTGTCGCGGCTCTGCGAACCAGGGCCGAAGCATCGGGTGCCACCGTCGTCGAGCAGGCCGAAGCTCTGGCGCTCGAAACTGACCGGGGCTCGGTGACGGCCGTGAAGGTGCGGCGGCCGCAAGGCTATGAGGAGGAATTGCGGGCCCCTGTCGTGGTGAATGCTGCCGGCCCTTGGTGCGCCGAGCTTGCCGCCAGGTTCGATCGGCCGGTTCCAGAGCTCTTTAGACC
>NZ_LUKH01001322.1:0-1114 GCF_001593695.1 Leisingera sp. F5
GTTCAAAACTGTCAGAAGAATACTGCACGCCGCCCTTGATCGACTGGGCGATGAAGTGCGGCACGTTGTAGGCGGCCAGCGTGTAGCCATCCGGATCCGCCTGGGTGGCAAACCAGTTCCAGCCGACACGGCCGCCGGCGCCGGGCTTGTTGATGATGGCGATGGGCATCCCCAGCGCATCCTCGTTGCCCGCGGTCATGGTCACGATACGGGCCTGAAAGTCAGTGGCACCGCCCGCGCCGTAAGAGACCATCATCATGATCGGGCGTTCCGGGTACTCCTCGGCTAAGGCAGCGCCTGCCAGGCCCATCAGCGCCATGGCAGCGCCTGTGATCAGTTTTCTCATTTTCTTCTCCTCCCTTATGGTTTCGGATCGCATCAAACGGTCAGAACAGAATTTCCCGCGGCGTGTAGACACTCAACAGCAGCGCGAAGAGTCCGTACATCACGGCCACAAAAACGGCGGTAGTCAGGGCGCGCTTGATCCAGGTTTTGGCTTCGGAATGCGGCGCGGGGTCGTAGATCGACAGCAGAATGAAAAAGGCGATGGCGGTGGCGGTGTAGAACCCCAGCGCCTTGGCGGCCAAGAAGACATAGATCAGCATCACCGCCACCCCCGGTACCATGTTCAGGAACATGGTGCGTGAGACGCCCGAGCCGACCTTGCTGAGGCCCAGAACCGCCTTGCCAAAGGTCCAGCCGGCCAGCACCACAAAGACGGAGGCTATCAGGCGCGGGAACAGGAAAGCTTCGGCGGGTTGTTGAGTGTAGCTGATCCAGGCAACCCAGATGCCGACGGCAAAGACCAGGCCGGAGCCGAAGATGTGCTGAGACCGGTTCATGCCTGCGCCTCCTCTTTGGTGGTGTAGCGGCGGCTGCGCAGCTCCATCCAGGCCGAATAGGCGACGGAAGCAACAACCACGGCGATCAGGAAGATGTTCAGCCCGCCGGACAGGAAGTAACTGGCCCGGCCCACGGTGGCGTCGGCGATCATGCCGCCTTGGATGAAATTGGATTCCGCGATCGGACCCAGGATCAGACCCAGCACCAGCGGTGCGGCGGAGAAGCCGAAGCGTTCCAGAAAGTACATGCCGATGCCCAGGCAGGCCATGAC
>NZ_LUKH01001323.1:0-1114 GCF_001593695.1 Leisingera sp. F5
CTTGTGGCCCTTGATCTTTTTGTACATCAACGGGTTGGTGAACATCGGCTCGTCGCCTTCGTTGTGACCGAAGCGGCGGTAGCAGAAGATGTCGAGCACCACATCCTTGTGGAACTTCTGGCGGAACTCGGTGGCGACGCGGGCGGCATGCACAACCGCCTCCGGGTCGTCGCCGTTGACGTGGAAAATCGGCGCCTCAACCACCAGCGCATTGTCGGTGGGGTAGGGGGAGGAACGTGAAAAATGCGGCGCGGTGGTGAAACCGATCTGATTGTTCACCACAATATGCATGGTGCCGCCCGCCTTGTGGCCCTTGAGGCCCGACAGCGCAAAGCACTCCGCCACCACGCCCTGGCCGGCAAAAGCCGCGTCGCCATGCAGCAGGATCGGCAGCACCTTGCTGCGGTCGGTGTCGCCAAGCTGGTCCTGCTTGGCACGGACCTTGCCGATCACCACCGGGTTCACCGCCTCAAGATGCGAGGGGTTGGCGGTCAGGCTGAGATGCACATTGTTGCCATCGAACGCGCGGTCGGACGACGCGCCAAGGTGGTATTTCACATCGCCGGAGCCATCCACGTCTTCGGGCTTAAAGCTGCCGCCCTGGAATTCGTTGAAGATGGCGCGGTAAGGTTTCTGCATCACATTGGCCAGAACCGACAGACGGCCGCGGTGCGGCATGCCGATCACGATGTCGCACACCCCCAGCGCACCGCCGCGTTTGATGATCTGTTCCATCGCCGGAATGAGGCTCTCGCCGCCGTCCAGGCCGAACCGCTTGGTGCCGGTGTATTTGACGTGCAGGAATTTCTCGAATCCTTCGGCCTCGACCATCTTGTTGAGGATCGCCTTGCGGCCTTCGCGGGTAAAGGTGATTTCCTTGTTGTACCCCTCAATCCGCTCCTTCAGCCAGGCGGATTCTTCGGGGTTGGAAATATGCATGTACTGCAGCGCAAAGGTGCCGCAGTAGGTGCGCTTCACGATGTCGACGATCTGGCGCATGGTGGCGACCTGCAGGCCCAGCACGTTGTCGATGAAAATCGGCCGGTCCATGTCACCGTCGGTGAAGCCATAGGATTTCGGGTCCAGTTCCGGGTGGGCAGAGGCGGCACGCATG
>NZ_LUKH01001324.1:0-1114 GCF_001593695.1 Leisingera sp. F5
CTACAAGGCCTATCAACCCAACACCGTGCTCTTGGACAATGCACTGGCGACCATGGGCGCTGGTCTGCCCTCGGCGATGATGGCGGCGCAGCTGAACCCTGACCGCCGGGTGATGGCAATCTGCGGCGACGGCGGCTTTATGATGAACAGCCAGGAGCTGGAAACCGCTGTCCGGCTCGGCCTTAACCTGGTGGTGACGGTGCTGAACGACAGCTCATATTGCATGATCCGCTGGAAACAGGCGCACGCCGGGTTCGCCGACTGGGGGCTGGAATTCAACAACCCGGATTTTGTCCAGTATGCAAACAGTTACGGCGCCACCGGCCACCGTATTGCGCGCACCGAAGATCTGGTGCCCACGTTTGAGAAAGCCTTTACCGCAGGCGGCGTGCATCTGATCGACGTGCCGGTCGATTACAGCGAAAACCAGCGCGTTCTGATTGATGAACTGGCCGCAAAGGTATGTCTGATATGACCAAAACCGTCGAAGTCGTGAACCCCTACAGCCTGGAACGCATCGGCACGGTCGAGACCAGTGATTGGGCGCAAATAGATGCGATGCTGGAAACCGCGCATGGGTTGTTTCGCCAGCGGGATGGCTGGCTGCCTGCCTATCAGCGCATTGAAATCCTGCGGAAAACCGCCCGATTGATGGAGGCGCGGTTTGACGAGCTGGCCCTTTTGATCGCTAGCGAAGGCGGCAAGCCGCTGGTGGACGCCCGCGTCGAGGTCAAACGCGCCATCGACGGGGTGGAACTGTGCGTGCATGAGATCGGCCAGATGACGGGACGGGAAATCCCGATGGACCTGACCGCGGCCGGCGCGGGCCGCATCGCCTTTACCCAGCGCGAGCCGATTGGCGTGGTGGTGGCTGCCAGCGCCTTTAACCACCCGCTGAACCTGATCGTGCATCAGGTCGCCCCCGCCGTGGCCACCGGCTGCCCGGTGATTGTGAAACCGGCGCAGGACACGCCGCTGTCGTGCCAGACCTTTGTTGCCATGCTGCATGAGGCCGGGCTGCCGCAGGACTGGTGCCGTTCAGTGGTCTGCAGCAACGACGTAGCCGAGAAGATGATCACCGACGCCCGCGCCGGATTCTTCTCCTTCATCGGCT
>NZ_LUKH01001325.1:0-1112 GCF_001593695.1 Leisingera sp. F5
TTTTCATTCTGAGGGGAGGGATGCCTGGATGTGGTCTACCAAGAAATCCATGAACAGCCGCACCTTGGGGTCCTGGTGGCGGCGGTGGACATAGAGACAGGCCATCTGGATCGGGATCGGCGGCTCCTCTGCCAGCACTGGCACCAGCCGGCCCGAGGCAAGGTGTTCTGAAATCTCGAAAACCGGTTTCAGGATGATCCCATGCCCCTCCAGCGCCCAGCTGGTCAGCACGTCGCCGTGATCGGATTCAAACGGCCCGGTGACAGTCACCCGCTTAACCCCGTCCTGGCTGCGCAGCGGCCATTGGAACTCCGGCGCGCCGGGGTAGCGCAGGTTCAGGCAGTCGTGCGCCTCTGTCTTCAACTCGTCGCTGCTGGCAGGCTGGCCGCGGCGTCTGATATAATCCGGTGAGGCACACAGCACCCGCGCACAATCGGCAATCTTGCGGATCCGCAGGTTCGAATCCTCCGGCACGCCGAGGAAAAACGCTGCATCCAGCCCCTCGGCCGCCAGATCCAGCTTTCGGTCCGACAGCCGCAGGCGGATCGAGATCAGCGGATAGGCCTCGTTGAACTTCGGCACTGCCGGCGCAATCAACCGCTGCCCCAACCCTAATGGAGCCGCCACATACAGGGTGCCGCGCGGAGTTTGGGTGACGCTGCTGATGTCAGCCTCGGCCTCATCCACGGCCTCCAGGATCTTGACCGCGCCGTGATAGAACAGGTTGCCCTGCTCAGTCGGATTGAGCAGCCGCGTGGTGCGCTGGAACAGCCGCACGTTCAGATGATCCTCCAGCTGCGAAATCCGCGAGGACGCCACGGCTGCCGAAATCCGCATATCCCGGGCCGCGGCGGACATGTTGCCAAGTTCGTAGACACGGACGAAGGTACGGATGTTGTCGAGATAGGCCATTCAAGTATTCTTTGTGTTATTTTGAAACAGCTTGGGTTTTTTACCTAATACATGAAAATAGCGGCATGCTCTAGTCTTGGGTCAAAGCTTATGAGGAGAGAACAATGGAAGAGCTAGTGATCATGTGGGACTGGCTGGGCTTTGCGGTCCGCTGGCTTCACGTCATCACCGCCATTGCCTGGATCGGGTCGTCCTTCTAC
>NZ_LUKH01001326.1:0-1112 GCF_001593695.1 Leisingera sp. F5
GTCTCCCAGCCGCCGGGTCAGCGCATCATAGCGCCCGCCGCTGGCAATGGGCGGCAGATCGGGCCGCGCCTCGGCATAGAATCCGAACACAAATCCGTCGTAGTACTCCATCGAGGTGCGCCCGTAAGAGGCCTCGAAATCGAGAGTTTCCACATCCACTCCGCGTGCCTTCATCGCCGCTGTGCGTTCGTCCAAGCGGTCCAGGGCCAGGTTTATTTGCGGCAAGTCCACCGCAATATCGCGCATCTGCTCCGCCGCATAAGGCACCGTTTCGCGCACCGCCATCAACGCTTCCAGCGCCAGCAGCTCTTTTTCGGCAATCGGCGGCGCCTTGGCATCTTCGCGCAGCGCGTCAACCCGCGCCTGCACTTCTGCCGCGCGGCGTTTGCCAAGCTCCACCGCCGACCCGGTCAGATCGCCCTCGGTCTCCAGCAGCTTCTTGCGGTTCTCCGGGACCGATGCCCGGCCCGCGAACCGGTCCAGCAACGCCCGGAACCGGCGCGGCCGCCAGATATGGCGCATCAGCGCCGCCTTGCGCTTTTCCGTGGTTTTCAGCCCTTGCACGGCGGCCATCAGAATGCCGATATCGCCGGTTGCCGCCCGCAAAGGCAGCCCGCGCACCTGCAGCGCAAACAGCGCAAACACCTCCGCATCCGCTGCCGCCGCATCGTTGCGCTCAAACACCTCATAGCCGACTTGCAGGTATTCGTTGGGCCGGTCAGGGTCGACCTCCTGCCGCCGGAACACCTCGCCTGAATAGGTGTAGCGCGCAGGCTCCGCCCCGTGGCGCATATGCGCCTCCACCACCGGCACAGTGAAATCCGGGCGCAGCATCTGCTCGCCGTGCAGCGCATCTGACGTCACATAGGCGCGCGCCCGGATGTCCTCGCCGTAAAGATCCAGCAACGTGCCGGCCGGCTGCAGCAGCGGCGTGTCCACCACCTGCGCGCCTGCGGCCTCAAAGCGGACCCGCAGCATCGCAGCGCGGGCCTGAATTTGCGATTGAGCCGCCATGATCAGTCCTGCCCGTCCAGAATTTCCCGCACCTTGGCGGCCAGTTCCGTGCGCGGCACTTCAAACTGGCTCGGACGTTCTTTCCACTCTTCCAGGGT
>NZ_LUKH01001327.1:0-1110 GCF_001593695.1 Leisingera sp. F5
GAAACGGGCAATCAGCGTCAGCTTGCCCTCTTCGTTGTCCGGGTTCAGGCGCGACATCAGCACCTTCAGATCCTCGGCAGTGGTGGTCGGGCCGCATTTGAGACCGACCGGGTTCAGCACGCCGCGGCAGAATTCCACATGGGCACCGTCAGGCTGGCGGGTTCGGTCACCGATCCAGATCATGTGGCCGGAACCGGCCAGCCATTTACCGGAAGTCGAATCAAGCCGGGTCAGCGCTTCTTCGTACTCCAGCAGCAGTCCTTCGTGGCTGGTGTAGAAATCCACGGTCGAGAATTCATGGGTAGTGTCGGCGGTTATGCCGGCAGCTGCCATGAAATCGATAGTGTCCTGGATACGATTGGCGATCTCGCTGTATTTCTGGACTTCCTGCTCATCTGTAAAACCCAGAGTCCAGGAATGCACCCGGCTCATGTCTGCGAACCCGCCGGTGGAGAAAGCGCGCAGGAGGTTCAGCGTAGCGGCGGCCTGTGTATAGGCTTGCAGCATTTTCTGCGGGTTCGGAATGCGCGCAGCAGGGGTGAAGTCCAGCTCGTTGATGATGTCGCCGCGATAGCTGGGCAGCTCAACACCATCGATGGTTTCGGTCGGCGCGCTGCGCGGCTTGGCGAACTGGCCGGCCATGCGGCCCACTTTCACCACCGGCACCTTGGCGCCATAGGTCAGCACCATCGCCATCTGCAGCATCACCATAAAGGTGTCACGGATCGCATCAGCGCTGAACTGGTCAAAGCTTTCGGCGCAATCGCCGCCCTGCAGCAGAAAGGCTTCGCCGCGCCCCGCAGCACCAATATGCTGTTTAAGGCGGCGCGCTTCGCCGGCAAAGACCAGCGGAGGGAATTTGGAAAGCTGAGCCTCGACAGCATTCAGCGCTGCCGCATCGGTATAGTCCGGCATTTGAACCCGCGGCTTGTTGCGCCAGTCCGTTTTTTGCCATTCGCTCATGACTTTATCTCCGCATCAGAGGTCTTTGGATTGTGTTGGGTGCTCTATACAAAATCCGCACCGGGGTGGCCAGTTTAGAATTGCGCCCACTTGACCCCGGGTCCAAGCTGTGAGCACGGTTTCCCGACCTGCCGCGGAGCGTGCTGC
>NZ_LUKH01001328.1:0-1109 GCF_001593695.1 Leisingera sp. F5
AACCGAGATTGACGGCCTACCGGCCGCACCGGTTGACGCTCTTGATGTAGGGGCGGCTTGGTCCTGGCATGGCGATGCTGTGCGGGTGGACGGGCCGGCAGAGCTGTTGCGGCTGGACATGGCAAATGGCGAGGCAGATTTGCGCCGCCGGGCGGCACGGTCAGTGCGTCGGCTGGTCGGTGCGGCCGTTCAAAACCGGACCGATGTCGATTCGGTCAAGGTGGACGAGCCGCTGATGGACAGCAGCTTTGTTGTGACCAACGGCGTGCAAAGTTTCACTGTGACTCTCATAGAGGTGGGGCCGGGCCAGCGCCCGCTTTTGATGTTCGTCGACGAGCTGCCGCCGCGCGGTGCTGATCTGTGGGTGGTGCATCATTCGCTGGGAACGGTCAGCGCCGACCGTCCGCAGGGCGAAACCGGTGTGATCTGCTTTACCCCGGGCACTTTGATCGCAACACCCGGCGGCCCGAAGCGGGTTGAGCGGCTGCGCGAGGGCGAAAAGGTGCAGACCCGCGACAATGGCGCCCAGGAAATCCTCTGGATCGGCTCCCGCCGGATCAGCGGCGCACGATTGTTTGTGATGCCGCGGCTGCGCCCGATCCGCATTCACGCCGGGGCCTTGGGCATCGACCGCCCAGAGCGGGAGCTGCTGGTCTCGCCGGATCACCGGATGCTGTTGCGCGGCGACCGGGTGCGGGCGCTGTTCAATACGCCCGAAGTGCTGGTCGCCGCCGGCGATCTGGTCAACGGCCGCACCATTCTGCCCGACGCCTCGGTGCGGCAGGCGACCTATATCCATATCATGCTGGCAAACCACCAGGTGCTTTGGGCCAATGGGGTCGAGACCGAAAGCTTTCACCCCTCTAATGCGTCGTTGACGGCGCTCAGCGACTGTGACCGGGCACGGTTGTTCCATCTGCAGCCTGAGTTGGAGCGCAACCCGCTGGCCTATGGCGCTTATGCCCGCCGCAATCTGAGCGCGTCCGAGGCTGCGATTCTGGGCCACGAGGCAGTTCAACTATTTAAAGCCACGATCGGAGAAGAATATGGACGGAAATACCCCCGCAGGAAAATGCCCGGTGATGCACGGCGCTGCGCTGAACACAGAC
>NZ_LUKH01001329.1:0-1108 GCF_001593695.1 Leisingera sp. F5
GTGAACGTTCAATGCTGGAAGCTTTGGATGCTGGCTGGCGCGCCCAGAGCTGTGCATAAAGCCCCTGCGCCTGCAAAAGCGTCTCATGCGAGCCTTCTTCAACTATACGCCCCTGGTCCATCACCAGAATACGGTCCATCTGCGCGATGGTGGACAGCCTATGTGCGATGGCGATCACCGTCTTGCCCTGCATCATGCCGTACAGCGTTTCCTGAATCGCCGCTTCGACTTCGGAATCCAGCGCCGAGGTGGCCTCGTCCAGAACCAGAATCGGCGCGTCCTTCAGGACCACCCGGGCCAGCGTCACCCGCTGACGCTGGCCGCCGGACAGTTTGACTCCGCGCTCACCCACATGGGCGTCATACCCCTTGCGGCCCTGGGGATCTTCCAAATCCAGGATGAAGTCATGCGCCTGCGCCTGTTTGGCGGCGGCGATCATCTGCTCCTCGCTGGCATCCGGACGGCCATACAGCAGGTTGTCCCGCACCGAGCGGTGCATCAGCGCGCTGTCCTGCTGCACCATGCCGATGTGGCTGCGCAAGCTGTCCTGCGGCACCGCGCGGATGTCCTGGCCGTCGATCAGGATCTGACCGCTTTCAGCGTCGTAGAACCGCAAGAGCAGCTTCACCAGGGTCGATTTGCCCGCACCTGACCGCCCGATCAGGCCAATCTTCTCACTTGGCTGGATGGTCAGGCTGATCTTGTCCAGCCCGCCGGCCTCGCGCCCGTAATGGTGCGAAAGATTGCGCAGTTCGATCTCACCCTTGCTCAACTGCAATGGGTCCGCATTGGCCGAATCCACCAGATCTATGGGCTGGGCAATGGTTTCCATCCCCTCGGCCACAACACCCAGCTGCCGGAAGAAGGAGGTCAGTGCCCACATAATCCAGCCGGTCATCGCATTCAGCCGCAATGTCAGCGCCGTGGCCGCCGCCACCAGGCCGACCGAGGCCGAACCCTGCATCCAAAGCGTGACCGCCCAGCCGACAACACCCACGATCAGCAGCCCGTTCAGGGTGACAAGCGCCGCGTCCATGACAGTGAAGATCCGCATCTCCGCCTGAAAGGTTTTGCGCGTGTTCTCGATCGCATCGCGGGCATAGGTCAG
>NZ_LUKH01001330.1:0-1108 GCF_001593695.1 Leisingera sp. F5
GCTCATTGCATATGACCATCCAGACGGCTGTGCTGATCGAGACGCTGGTGGCGTTGGGCGCCGATGTGCGCTGGGCGTCGTGCAACATCTTCTCGACCCAGGACCACGCTGCCGCGGCGATTGCCGAAGCAGGCATTCCGGTCTTTGCGATCAAGGGCCAGTCGCTGGAAGAGCATTGGGATTATTTGGATAAATCCTTCATGTTTGAGGAAGGCCCCAACCTGATCCTCGACGATGGCGGCGATGCCACCCTTTATGTTCTGCTGGGCGCGCGTGCCGAGGCGGGCGAGGATATCATTCCCGTGCCGCAGTCCGAAGAAGAAGCGGTCATCAAGGTGCAGATCCAGAAGCGCATGGAAGCATCCCCGGGCTGGTTCACCAAGACCCGCGATGCGATCCTGGGTGTGTCCGAGGAAACCACTACCGGCGTGCACCGCCTCTATGATCTGCAGAAGAACGGCCAGCTGCCGTTCCCGGCGATCAACGTGAATGACTCGGTCACCAAGTCGAAGTTCGACAACAAATACGGCTGTAAGGAATCGCTGGTCGACGGCATCCGCCGGGCCACCGACACCATGATGGCCGGCAAGGTCGCTGTGGTCTGCGGTTACGGTGACGTGGGCAAGGGCTCTGCCGCCTCCCTGCGCGGTGCAGGCGCCCGCGTTAAGGTCACCGAAGCGGACCCGATCTGCGCCCTGCAGGCCGCGATGGACGGTTTTGAAGTGGTGCTGCTGGAAGAGGAAGTCGGTTCCGCCGATATCTTCATCACCACCACCGGCAACAAGGACGTGATCCGCATCGAGCACATGCGCGAGATGAAGGACATGGCGATTGTCGGCAACATCGGCCATTTCGACAACGAGATCCAGGTCGCCGCGCTGAAAAACCACAAGTGGACCAACATCAAAGAACAGGTGGACATGATCGAGATGCCCTCGGGCAACCGCATGATCCTGCTGTCCGAAGGCCGCCTGCTGAACCTCGGTAATGCCACCGGCCATCCGAGTTTTGTGATGTCGGCCTCCTTTACCAACCAGGTGCTGGCCCAGATGGAGCTGTGGACCCGCGGCGACCACTATGAAAACGACGTCTATATCCTGCCCAAGCA
>NZ_LUKH01001331.1:0-1105 GCF_001593695.1 Leisingera sp. F5
GGGGATCAGACCGATAATCGAGATGCCGCTGTCTTTGCGCAGAATTTCCGCCGAGAACCGCGGCGGTGCCAGGCCATCGGCGGGCGGCACATCCATGCCATCAAGGATTCGCGCCGCATCGACAACCGTGCCGGCCAATGATTTGACCGAGAACCGCGTCGCCTCGTCCGGAGCGGTGCCTTCCAGCAGCACCTGCAAACCGTCGGAGGTTACTTCAGCCCAGGTGAAACCGCCGTCATCCAGCGCCCGGCGCACAGCCGTTTCTGTGCTCCGTTCCACAGCGGTGACGGCAAATCCGGCGGCAACAAGGCTCAGCCCGGCAGCAGCGGCAAAGGCCAGGCCCGGGATCAACAGCTTAGACAGGCGCATATGGCAGCATTTTCCCAGTTTGCGTTACAGGCTCTTACCCTGCGCGCGGCTGCGGTTCAATCACGCGAACATGGCCAGCACAAAGAAAATCAGCGGAATCAGGCCGGTATCACGGTTGAGACGAAACAACTGCAAGAGTCTTTGCGTGTTTTCCGCGTCAAAGGCGCGCAGTTGCCAGGTCAGGTGCCAGCCCATCGCCCAAGGGGCCGCCAGCGCCAGCACCAGCGCCAGCACCGAGGCGCTGTCCTGCACTGCCAGGATCACCGCCAGCGCCATCAGGCTGACAAAGGCCACGATGAAGCGGCGCAGCCACATTGGTGTTTGCGTGCCGAACAGCCGGGCGGTGGATTTCACCCCGATCAGCGCGTCGTCCTCGGTGTCCTGATGGGCATAGATGGTGTCATAAAACAGCGTCCAGGCAATGCCTGCCAGATACAGCAGAACCGGCGGCCAGCCGAGGGTGCCGGTGTGTGCGACCCAGGCCAGCATCGCGCCCCAGTTGAAGGCGAGGCCCAGAAATACCTGCGGCCACCAGGTGAACCGTTTGGCAAAAGGGTAGACCGCCACCGGCAGCAGCGACAGGATGCCCATGGCAATGGCCGCCTGGTTGAAGGTCAAAAGGATCAACAGGCCCGCCAGGCATTGCAGCCCCATCCAGGCCAGCGCGCCCTTGACCGTAACCTGCCCCGAGGGGATGGGGCGCGAGCGGGTGCGCTCTACCTGTCCGTCAAAGTTT
>NZ_LUKH01001332.1:0-1105 GCF_001593695.1 Leisingera sp. F5
CGAAGGGCAGGTGCATGGCGGGGTGGCGCAGGGGCTGGGACAGGCCATGCTGGAACGTGTTGTCTATGATTCTGACGGACAACTGCTCACAGCTTCGTTCATGGACTATGCCTTGCCGCGGGCCAATGGCGTCCCCATGATTGGTTTTACCTCCGAGCCTGTGCCGTCGACACAGAACCCGATGGGGATGAAGGGCTGCGGCGAGGCAGGCACCGTTGGCGCGCTAGCCGCTGTTGCAAATGCGGTGCAGGACGCGGTCTGGGACTGTGGCGTGCGGCAAGTGGACATGCCGTTCACCCCGCTGAGAGTTTGGGAAGTGCTTAGGGATGTTTCTGACGCAGCTGAGTAAGAAGGTTCTAGGGTGGCTTGGACGGCCGCTGCGCTCGGAACACTCCGGCGAAACCAAGCTGCGCGGGCCGCATGCCCATGTGATCATCCTGGACGGCACCATGTCGACGCTGGAAGAAGGGCATGAAACCCATGCCGGCCAGCTGTTCCGTCTGTGCCGTGAAATGGGCGGACAGGTCTCGGTTTTTTATGAATCCGGCGTTCAGTGGAAAGGCTGGGGCAGCGCCCCCGATGTGATGATGGGGCGCGGCATCAATCGCCAGATCCGCCGGGCCTATGGCTATCTTGCCTCGCGTTACCGGCCCGGCGACCGGATCTATCTGTTCGGCTATTCCCGCGGCGCCTATGCGGTGCGCTCGCTTGCCGGGGTGATCGACCGGATCGGCCTGCTGAAGGCGGAACATGCGACCGTGCGCAATATCCGCACCGCTTACCGGCATTACCGGCTGAACGGACGGTCCAAGACGTCGAGTGCATTTACGGCAGCGCATTGCCACGAAGACATTGAGATTGAAATGGTCGGCGCCTGGGATACGGTCAAGGCTTTGGGGCTGCGCCTGCCGCTGCTGTGGCGCTGGGCGGAGAACCGGCACAACTTCCACAACCACCACCTGGGCCACCATGTCAAAAGCGGTTACCACGCGCTGGCATTGGACGAGACACGCGATGTTTTCAAACCAGTGTTGTGGGATTGCCCCAAGGACTGGGGCGGACATGTGGAGCAGGTCTGGTTCCGCGGCGCCCATGGTGACGTCGG
>NZ_LUKH01001333.1:0-1104 GCF_001593695.1 Leisingera sp. F5
GCCCTTTCTGCTCCCCCTCTATAAACAGCAATCCTGATCCGGACAAAAGAGGCTATCCGATGCGCCTGGCAAAACTGCTGATTGCCGCCCTGATGGTGTGGAGCCTGTATTGGGCCGCAGCGTCCTGGGGGCTGCGCAGCGGCATCGCGGCTTGGTTTGCCGACCAAGAGCGGCGGGGCTGGCAGGCTGAGTTCTCTGCTCTTGAAACCAGCGGCTACCCTATCCGCCATATGACCCGGATCAGCCGCCCGGCGCTGGCTGATCCCGGCACCGGCACCGCCTGGCGGGCCGACTGGCTGGATCTGGCAAGCCCTGCTGCCTGGCCGGGCAAACTGGACCTGCACTTCCCTGCCTCGGCCCAGCGGCTGTCCTATTTCGACCAGACCGCGGTGATCACGGCCCAAGGCCTGCAAGCCAGCCTGCATCTGGCGCCGGGTGCGGCGCTGGAAATGGAGGAACTGGCGCTGATCTCGGCCCCGTGGCAGATCGCACGAAGCGGCGAGACGGTGCTGAGCGGCGCGTCGCTGGACCTGCGCATGGTGCAGTCGGACAGGCCTGAGGTCTACCGGGTTACGGCAGAAGCCGCTGAGCTTGCCCCGCGCGCCGCCTGGCGGCGGCTGCTGGCGGCCAGTTCCGCACTTCCGGAACAGTTTGACACGCTGGCATTGGAGCTGACAGTTGCCTTTGACGCGCCCTGGGACCGGGCCGCACTGGAACAGCGGCGGCCGCAGCCGCGCCGGATCGATCTGGAACTGGCAGAGGCCGGCTGGGGCGACCTACGGCTGAAGGCCGCCGGAACGCTGACAGTGGACACCCAGGGCCTGCCAGAGGGCGGAATTACACTGCAGGCGGAAAACTGGCGCGGGCTGGTGCTGATGGCGGAACGCAGCGGCGTGCTGCCTCCCAGCCTGCGCAGCTCTGTCGAGCGCGTACTGAGCCTCCTGGCTGAAACGAGCGGCAACCCGCGGAACCTGGACATCACGCTGGGGTTCTCCGGCGGCTACGTGACACTTGGCCCCCTGCCCCTGGGCCGCGCCCCGCGGCTGATCATCCGCTAAAGAAGCCTGCAAGCGCAGCCTGCCAAAGGCCGCCGCTGCCCTTTGC
>NZ_LUKH01001334.1:0-1103 GCF_001593695.1 Leisingera sp. F5
CAGGGAGGTATGAAGGGGGGCGAAGCCGCCGCCTCCATGAGCTTCATTTAGGGCGCCGGGCCTGCCCCTTCAAGGGGATTAATGTCAAAGAAGGGTCAATGCTGGTATGCGGAAATTGCATGGCTTGGGGCGCTGCACCGGTTCGAACAATTCAAAACCGGTCCAATCGCTGCAATGCAGCGCGAATTCGGGCAGCTGAGGCGCCGGCGGGGTTCAGAGTTTCCCCAGCTCTTTCATATGCTTCCGATGTGCCATGATTTCGGATTGCACAAAGTCGCGGAACGCACCGACCCGCTGCGAATGGCGCAGTTCTTCGGGATAGGCGAGGTAGACCGGAACGCTGTGCTGATCCTCTTCCGGCAGCACCTCGACCAGTTGCGGGAATTCCTCGGTCACGTAATCCGGCAGAATTCCGACCCCCAGATTGTGCAGCACGCCCTGCAGCACGCCGAAATAGTTGTTGACGGTCAGCAGCGATCCCGGGTTGTGAGCCATCAGCATTTTGCCAAGAACCGCGGCTGAGCCCACTTGGGCGGAGCGCTGGTTCTGACAGATCAGCCGGTGCTGGGAAATGTCTTCAACGGTTTCCAAGGTGCCGCGCTGTTCCAGGTAGGTTGGAGAGGCATAAAGACCCATCCGCACCGTCATCAGCCGTTTGCGCACCAGATCGGCCTGGCTGGGCTCCTTCATGCGGATGGCCACATCAGCCTCGCGCATCGGCAAGTCCAGAACACGTTCCTCCAGCATCAGGTCGATTTTCAGATTGGGGTATTGTTCATACAGTTTAGTCAGACGCGGGGCGAGCCAAAGGGTGCCGAACCCCACAGTGGTTGTGACACGCAATTCACCGAACACTTCCTCTTCGCTGTCGCGGATGCGGGCAGAGGCCGCTTCAAGCCGGGTGGACATGGATTGGGTGGCATCAAACAGCAGTTCACCCTGTTCGGTGAGAATCAGTCCCCGCGCATGACGGTGGAAAAGCGTCGCATTCAGGCTTTCCTCCAGCGCCCGAATCTGGCGGCTGACCGCCGATTGCGACAGATTCAGCCTGTCCCCGGCATGGGTCAGGCTGCCCGCATCGGCTACCGCGTGAAATATTCTGA
>NZ_LUKH01001335.1:0-1102 GCF_001593695.1 Leisingera sp. F5
GATCAGGTCAACGCCGGGGGTGGTGTCCATGTCGGGGAAGGTCACGCCCAGGTCGACCAGTATCAGGCGTTCTTTGTTCTTTGGCCCGTAGCCGTAAACATAGGCATTCATGCCAATTTCACCCGCCCCGCCGAGGGGCAGATAGATCAATCTTTCACTGCTCATGCGTCAGTACCGTTATCCTTGTTGTATTTATGAATGATCTGCAGCCCATGCATCGTGAGGTCATCCTCGAATGCGTCAAACAGATCAGCGGATTGCTGGAACAAAGGCGCCAGCCCGCCTGTCGAGATTACCTTCATCGCCACGCCGCGTTCCGCCTTGATTTGGGTGCAAATCTCGCGGACGAGGCCGACATAGCCCCAGAACACGCCGGACTGCATACAGGCGACGGTGTTGGTGCCGATGACATTTTCAGGTTTGGTGATGTCCACATGCGGCAGGGCGGCGGCAGCTTGGTGCAGCGCCTCCAGGCTCAGGTTCACGCCGGGGGCTATCACCCCGCCGACATAAGCGCCATCCTCGGCCACCACGTCAAATGTTGTCGCGGTGCCGAAATCCACCACGATCAGATTGCCGCCATAAAGGTCAAAACCGGACACCGTGTTGACCAGCCGGTCGGGGCCAACTGCAGTGCCTTCGTCTACCCGCACCGCGACGGGCAGCAGGCAGCCGGGTTTGCCCACCACCAGGGGGCGCGTACTGAAATAGCGGTCCGCCAAAACCCGCAGGTTGAACACCACCCGCGGCACGGTGGAGGAGATGATCATGTCGGTGATATCCGCCTCGATCCCTTGCAGCCGCATCAGCGTGTTCAGCCAGACATAATACTGGTCGGCAGTGCGCTGCCAGTCGGTGGCGGTGCGCCACATGCCGATGAACTTCTCGCCGTCATAGATCGAAAAGACCGTATTGGTGTTGCCGCAATCAACTGCCAGAAGCATTGCTGCCCCTTCCTAGAAATAGATGTCGGCCGCGGGAATGCTGACGCGGCCCTTGGCGGTGTTTAGGACAAGGTTGCCGCTGCCGTCCACCGTTTCAAAGGTGCCTTCGGTCTCGGAATTTGCGGTGCGGGCAGTGATCACCTCGCCCAGCTTGGCCG
>NZ_LUKH01001336.1:0-1102 GCF_001593695.1 Leisingera sp. F5
AGAAAGGTCTGTGTCGGCTTGCCTAGGAACACCGTGCGCGACAACGGGCAGTGGTAGCGGTGTACAACGCCTGCGATTTCAAAGAAAGTCCCCTCGCCGGATTTCATCGGCAGATCGTCCCAGGTCAGATGCGGCGCGGCTGCATCCGGTCCTGACGGCAACAGCGGCACAATGGCGGGATAGTCGCCGCCAAAGCCCAGACCCTCGTCATAACGCAGGGCGGCGTCATAGATATCTGCCACCAGATCGCATTTGCGCATCCCTGGCTCGACACGCTCAAAGATCCGCTGATGCATGCGCTCAACGATCTTGCCGGCCTGGCGCATATAGGTGAGTTCAGCCTCGGATTTCACCGCCCGCTGCCAGTTGACCAGCGCGTTGGTGTTGGCAAAACGGGCATTCGGCAGATGCGCCTGCAGCGAGGCATAGGCCGCTGCGGTAAAATAGTAGTTGTCCATTTCAACGCCGATAGTGCCGCCGTCCAGCCCGCGGTCCGCCAGCTGCGCCGACAGGTAATCCATCGGGTGGCGGTCAGTCGATTGCACGTAATGGTCCGGATAGCCAATGATACTGGCGGGTTCCATGAAGCAGGTGCGCAAGGCGCCATTGGCATCCTGGCCGCGGCCGTACCAGAGCGGCTCACCCTCAAGGCCCAGCACAACGCATTGATGGACATAGAAGGACCAGCCGTCATAGCCGGTCAGCCAATTCATGTTCGAGGGATCGGTGACGATCAGAAGGTCGATGCCGCGGCGGGCCATCCCGGACCGGGTTTTGTCGATACGCGCCTGGTATTCAGAGCGGGAGAAATACAGCTTGGGGTCTGCCATATGCGTGGTTCCTGGTTGATCAGCTGGTGAAAGTGGAGCCGGCACCCGCCGCATCTGCGCGGTTGCCTGCAAGAGTTGCGATGGCGGTGTCCTGAACGCCGGTGCCGGTCAGGTCTGCAATGATCAGATCACTGTCCGCCTGGCGCCCGGCGGCTTTGCCTGAGGTGACATCTCCCAGTTCGGTGAAACTGCGGTCATTTGCGATCAGCCCCGCCTTGATGGCACTGCGCAGCTCGCCTTTGACGGCACACTGCGCCTGGCTGTCAGGCACG
>NZ_LUKH01001337.1:0-1102 GCF_001593695.1 Leisingera sp. F5
GACCGACTGGTTTGACGGTTACCTGGCACGGGCTTGGAAGCAGGAAACCAAGATGGGCGCGATGCTGGACCCGATCGCCGACAAGGCGATGGTGGTGATCGCGCTGATGATCCTGGTGGGCTATGCTGCTGAACACTGGACCCCCTGGCTGGTGCTGCCCGCCACGGTGATCCTGTTCCGCGAGGTTTTTGTCTCGGGCTTGCGCGAATATCTAGGCGACACGGCCGGCACGCTGAAAGTGACCAAGCTGGCCAAGTGGAAGACCACCGCACAGATGATCGCAATTGCTACGCTGTTTTCGCAGGGGATCTTTGAACATTACCTGGTGATGTCATCGTTCGGCATGGATGATCAGATCTACTCCCAGATCATCGCCGGAGAGATGGAAGATCTGTTCGGTCTGCGCTGGAAGGAGGCAGGTGTGATCTGGACTGGGCGCTTGGGCTTGTGGCTCTTGTGGATTGCTGCAGCGCTCACCCTGATGACTGGCGCTGATTACCTGCGCAAGGCACTACCGCATCTGAAGGAGGCCCATTGATGGATATTCTCTATTTCGCCTGGGTGCGCGAACGCATCGGCCTGCCGCGCGAGCGGGTGGAGACGTCGGCAGCCACCGTAGCGGACCTGGTAGAGGAGCTACGCGCACGCGAAGACCGCTATGCGGCTGCCTTTGCTGATCTCTCTGCCTTGCGGGTGGCGCTGGACCAAGAGCTGTCTGAGTTCGATGCTCCGCTGAAAGGGGTGCGCGAAGTTGCCTTTTTTCCGCCGATGACCGGGGGCTGAAGCTGTGCGGATCTCGGTTCAGGATGTCCCGTTTGAATTGGGTGCCGAAAGCGACGCCTTTGCGGCCGGCGTCCAGGGCGCCGGCGCCGTAGTGACCTTTACCGGCGTGGTGCGGGATGCCGATCAGGGCGGGCTGAAGGCGATGGAGATCGAACATTATCCGGGCATGACCAAAAAGGCGCTGATGGCCATCGCGGAAGAGGCCATGAAACGCTGGTCGCTGGCGGATGCACTGGTCATCCACCGTCATGGCCGCCTGACTCCGGGCGAGCGCATCATGATGGTCGCAACCGCCGCCCGCCACCGCAAGGATGCGTTT
>NZ_LUKH01001338.1:0-1101 GCF_001593695.1 Leisingera sp. F5
GAGAGGCGCCAGGCACCGCAGCCCATGGCCTTTTTCGACCTCCCATTGCGGGGTCCGGGTGCAGATCTCCTGCGCAAACGGACAGCGCTCGCGGAATTCGCAGCCCGAGGGGCGTTTGAGCAGGCTGGGCGGCTCGCCTTTCAAGGCGATGCGTTCCAGCCGGGCGTCGGGGTCGGGTTCCGGGTTCGCGCTCAGCAGGCAACGGGTGTAAGGGTGGCGCGGGTGCTTAAAGATCGCCTCGGTGGTGCCTTCCTCTACCAGACGGCCCAGATAGAGGATGCCCATCCGGTCGGCCACATGACGCACCACATTCAGGTTATGGGTGATGATCACCATCGCCAGACCCAGGCGTTCACGCAGGTCGTTCATCAGGTTCAAAAGCTCTCCCTGGACTGACACATCCAGACCCGCGGTGGGTTCATCTGCCAGGATCAGCTTCGGCTCCAGCGCCAGCGCGCGGGCAACACCGACCCGCCGCGCCTGCCCGCCCGACAGCTGATAGGGATAGCGGTCGGCAAAATGCGCCGGCAGGTTCACCATTTCCAGCAACCGCTTGGCCTCGGCGTCCAGATCACGGTCCTTCATACCCTGGATCCGGTAGGGTTCGGTGATCAGGTTGCGGATCGTCAAACGCGGCGACAGCGAGCCAACCGGGTCCTGGAACATCATCGCAATGTCCTTGCGCAGAGGCCGCAAGGTGCGCTCCGAGGCACCGCGGATCTCCTGGCCGTCGAACTTGACGGACCCCTCCTGTGCCGGTGCCATCCCGGCAATCGCCCGGATCACCGTGGTCTTGCCAGAGCCGCTTTCGCCCACCAGCGCATAAGTTTCGCCGGGTTCAACAGTAAAGCTGACACCAGCCAGCACATTGACCGGACCATAGCTGGTCTTGAGGTCTTTCACATCCAGCAGGCTCATTCTGCGGCCTCCTTATGGTTCAGCCAGCAGGCAGCGTGGTGGCCTTCTTTCAACTGCGCCAGCGGCGGCACCTCGGCGGCGCAGCGCGGCATCGCCTGGTCGCAGCGGTCACGGAAGATGCAGCCGCCGGGCAGGTTGGCCAGATCCGGCACAGGAGGGGTCCGTCAAGTTCGACGGCCAGGA
>NZ_LUKH01001339.1:0-1099 GCF_001593695.1 Leisingera sp. F5
GCTCGGCGCAAGATGGAGGAGGCGGGCCACGATCCGGCAAATGTGCAAACCGTGCAGGCCTGGCCCGAAGTGACCAAACTTGGCCCCTTCACCATCGGCGTCGCCCCGATGAGCCATTCCATCCCCGAAAGCGGCGGACTGGTGATCGACAGCCCGGCAGGGCGAGTGGTGCACACCGGCGACTTCAAGCTGGATTCCAATCCGCTGGTCGGCGAGCCGTTTGACCCGGAGATGTGGGCAGAGATCGCCAAGGACGGCATCCAGGCGCTGGTCTGCGATTCCACCAATGTGTTCTCAACCCATCCAGGGCGCTCGGAATCCGAACTGCCGGATGAGATCACCCGGCTGATTTCCGAAGCCAAGGGCCTGGTCGCCGCCACTACCTTTGCCTCCAACGTTGCACGGGTGAAAACCCTGGCCGAAGCCGGGGTGCGGGCCGGGCGGTCAATCGTACTGCTGGGCCGTGCCATGCGCCGGATGATCGAGGCTGCGACGGAAACCGGCGTGCTGGTGGATTTCCCCAAGGTGATCAGCCCCGAAGATGCCAACAATGTGCCGCGCGACAATCTGATGCTGATCACAACCGGCAGCCAGGGTGAACGCCGCGCGGCGTCCGCGCAGCTGGCGCGCGGCAAGTACCGCGGGCTGGAGCTGAAGGAGGGCGACACCTTCCTGTTCTCCTCCAAAACCATCCCGGGCAATGAAAAGGGCGTGATCCGCATTATCAACCAGTTCTCTGAAATGGGTGTGGATGTGGTTGATGACAGTTCCGGCCTTTACCATGTGTCGGGGCACGCCAATGGGCCGGATCTGGAAGCCATGCACAATCTGCTGAAGCCCAGGATGCTGGTGCCGATGCACGGCGAGCACCGCCATTTGCGCCAGCACGCCCGTCTGGGTGAGGCAAAAGGCATTGCCAGCGCGGTTGTGGTCAACGGAATGATGATGGACCTGACCGGCGATGCGCCCAAGGGTGCCGGCTATGTCGACACTGGCCGCACCTATCTGGACGGATCGGTCAAATACGGCGCAATGGACGGCATCGTGCGCGACCGCATCCGTATGGCGCTGAACGGCCATGTGGTGGTGACGGTGCTGC
>NZ_LUKH01001340.1:0-1098 GCF_001593695.1 Leisingera sp. F5
CTGTTCCTGCGCGAGGGCCGCCGCCTGGTGCCGGTGCCCGAGGCGCAGTACCTGATGGAAGAAGCAACCGAGATCCTGTCGCGGATGGAAACCGCGCAGCAGAATCTGGCCAATATGCGCGACCGGGTGCAGGGTTCGATCCGGATCGTGGCGATGCCAGGGCCCTCGACCTACTTGCTGCCTGAATTCATCAGCCGCTTTGTTGCCGCCAAGCCTGAGGTGAGGGTGACGCTGGCGACGCGTTCCTCGCCGCAGGTGCGCAGCCTGGTGGCGGCCGGCAGTTTTGACATCGGCTTTTGCGACATGAGCCGGTTCCGCGGCGACCGCAAGCTGTACATGGCTGAGGAACTGCCCAGCAATTGCTTGTGCGCGGTGCCGGCCGGCCACCCGCTGGCGGACCGCGAAGCCATCACCGCCGCAGATCTGAACGGGGTGCCAATGGGCGCGCTGCAGCCGGATCACAACACCTATCAGGCCACTTCGCAGGCGTTTCAGCAGGCGGGGGCCGAATTCAACCTGCGCTATGACGCGCAGTATTTCCTGCCGCTGTTCCACTTTATCGCCGCCGGCCAGGCCTGCGCCATTGTCGATGTCCTCAGCGCCGAAAGCTACCGCCGCAGCAACGCGGGCGAGGAGCGGATCCGCTTCCTGCCGTTTGAGCCGCAGATCCCCTTTGGCTATTCCGTCCTGACCCCCAGCGAACGGCCCCTGTCCCAGCTGGCCGCCAGTTTTGCCGAGGCCTGGCGGGAGCATGTCACTGAAATTCTTTCGGAAGCTGCCGGGTAGCCGGATTTTGGGAAGATCCGGGGTGCCGCCCCAACTGCGGCGATGGAGTTTGCGGCAGGCCTGCGCCCGCCCGGTTTTCCACTTAGGGAGTACCTTCGGCGCAGCCCCTGCCGCGCTCCCGTCCACCGGCGGGACGGGCACTTGGCGCAATGATCCAGCCGTTTCAAAGCAATCTCAAATTCGGTCTTCACATATATCTACAGAACTGTATACAATTTGGAGTACGAATCCCGGGCCCCGGCCCGGCAGTATCCACGACCGCAAAAGAGGGCCTCCCATGACGAACACGATGACCAATACGCTGAACGGGGC
>NZ_LUKH01001341.1:0-1098 GCF_001593695.1 Leisingera sp. F5
CCCGCAACCCCTCTGCCCCGTTCATGACCTCAACCCTGCAGCAGGAAGCCAGCCGCAAGTTCGGCATGGGTGCGCGCCAGACCATGAATGCCGCGCAGCGCCTGTATGAGGCGGGCCACATCACCTATATGCGGACCGACGGCATCGACATGGCGCCCGAGGCGGTGCAGGCCGCCCGTGCCGAGATCGAAACCCGCTACGGCGCTGAATATGTGCCCTCCTCACCGCGGATCTATAAAAACAAGGCGAAGAACGCCCAGGAAGCGCACGAATGTATCCGTCCCACGGATATGAGCCGCGACGCGGCCAGCCTGAAGGTGACGGATGATGATCAGCGCAAGCTCTATGACCTGATCTGGAAGCGCACGCTGTCGTGCCAGATGGAAGGTGCCCGGCTGGAGCGCACCACCGTCGATATCGGCTCGGATGACAAACAGGTGGTGCTGCGCGCCACCGGCCAGGTGATGCTGTTTGACGGCTTCATGCGCGTCTACGAGGAAGGCCGCGATGATGTCGCCGACGAAGACGACAAGCGCCTGCCGCAGATCATGCAGGGCGAAGCGCTGAAGTTTGCATCCTCGCTGGCCGCGCAGGCTGACAAGGCCGGCAAAGAGGCGTCCGTGCTCTCTGATGACGGCGCTGTGCTGGCGCTGCAACACCACACCCAGCCGCCGCCGCGTTACACCGAAGCAACCTTGGTCAAGCGGATGGAAGAGCTTGGCATCGGCCGCCCCTCGACCTATGCGTCCGTGATCACCACGATCCAGGACCGCGAGTATGTCCGCAAGGACAAGAACCGCCTGTTCCCCGAGGACAAGGGCCGGATCGTCACCATCTTCTTGCTGAATTTCTTCCGCAAATACGTCGGCTATGAATTCACCGCCAACCTGGAAGAAGAGCTGGATGACGTCAGCGCCGGAAACGGCGACTACAAGGAATTGCTGGGCAAGTTCTGGCGCGATTTCTCGGCGGCCAT
This sequence comes from Leisingera sp. F5, assembly GCF_001593695.1. Lineage (NCBI taxonomy): Bacteria > Pseudomonadati > Pseudomonadota > Alphaproteobacteria > Rhodobacterales > Roseobacteraceae > Leisingera > Leisingera sp. F5. The sequence continues at coordinate 977 of NZ_LUKH01001341.1, forward strand.
TTCGGAAACCTCCGAGCTACGTATCACCGAAGTGCTGGATGTGCTGGACGCGGCACTTGCACCGCAGCTCTATCCGCCGCGCGAAGACGGCACCGACCCGCGCGTCTGCCCCAAATGCGGGG
>NZ_LUKH01001342.1:0-1098 GCF_001593695.1 Leisingera sp. F5
ATCCTGCTGCGCATCCCGCCAGTCAGTAAAGGGGACACAGTTTCGTGACTGCACCTCCTGCGGGCACGCATCTAAGGTAGCGCCATGAAACAGACCCTTGCCGCTTTCGCACTCTGCTCCGTAGCGCTTCCCGCCCTGGCGGAAGAGCCGGTGATCGAGAATGCCACCGCCCGTCAATCCGGCGGCGGTTGGACGTTCAGCGTCACTCTCTCCCACCCCGATACCGGCTGGGATCACTATGCCGACGGCTGGCGGGTGCTGGACATGACGGGCAATGAGCTGGACCTGCGCGTGCTGGCGCATCCGCATGAACAGGAACAGCCTTTCACCCGGTCCCTGAACGGCGTGCAGATCCCAGAGGGCACAACCCAGGTGCAGATCCAGGCCCGCTGCCACGTGGACGGTTGGGGCCAGGACACATACACCCTCGCCCTGCCCTGATCTTCTTCTTTGAAAAAATACTCGCGCCGCAGGCGCATTCTGATTTGGCGCGACAGCTCACACCCGGTGATAGGGGCTTCCCGCCAGAATGGTGGCGGCGCGGTAGATCTGCTCGGCCAGCATCACCCGCACCAGCATATGCGGCCAGACCATCTTGCCGAAGGAGATCGAGAAATCGGCCTCGGCCCGCAAGCCGGGATCAATTCCGTCTGCTCCGCCGATGATCAGCGCCAGATCCTGACGGCCGCTGTCGCGCCAGCCTGCCAGCTTATCCGCGAAATCCGGGGACGAAATCACCTTGCCGCGCTCGTCCAGGGTGCAGATCACCGCGCCCTTGGGCAGCGACTTGCGCAGCAATGCAGCCTCCGCCGCCATGCCCCCATTCTTCTTGTCCTCAATCTCCACCACCCGCGCAGGCCCCAGGCCCAGCGCGCGGCCGGTCCGGTCGAACCGGGCAATATAGTCGTCGATGAGGGATTTTTCAGGGCCAGCCCGCAACCGGCCGGCCGCACAGATATGCAGTCGCATGAAATTCCAAAAGCAATCCGGCCCGCACCCAGGCGCGGGCCTGCATCAAATCAGCCTTGGATCAGCCCTCGGCAGCCGGGGTTGACGGGGCTGCCGCGGTGCCTGCGGGCATCCACATCTTCTCGAGCT
>NZ_LUKH01001343.1:0-1097 GCF_001593695.1 Leisingera sp. F5
AAGCCGTCTTCTTTGAGCTGCGCCCAGACGGCGTCCCGCTCGGCGCCGGCGATCTTGCCCAGGTCACCGCCGACCAGGTCGGCCAAGGCGTCCAGCTTGGGCTTGCCGTCGCGCTGGAAGTCTTTGGCTTCCAGGGTGCGGATTGCCTCGGCGATGGTTTCCTCCCGCTCTTCCACGGCCTGTTCGTCATCCGGCCCGGCGTCGGTCATGCGCAGCAGCGGTTCGGCTTTCAGCCGCTCCAGAACCGCCTCGGTGAAATCGGAAATCTTGGCGACGGTGCCGGTTGTGGTGAAGTGCCGGCCTCCCCGCCAACTTGCATCTGTTATGCAGCTGCAGCCGCCCGGCCCCGGATGCATTCCGCCGAACCGGCATCAACCGGCAGCAATCCCGCACAGGCCGCACCAGCCAATCCGCCCTTTCTCTCTCCAACCACGCTTGCTCATGCACAAACCGGCGGCTATGAAACGCAAACACGCAAAAGTCCGGTTTGATCAGATCCAGGCGGCCGGGGCGCTGGAAGGGCTGACAGACAGGGTGCGGGCTGTGGCAGGCATTCTTCAGAGGAAGAGCGGACCAGCGCAGACGCGGGATGGGGCCATGGCGGCAATAGCCAATTCGAAGGAGACCGGAAAACCGTTCAGAATATCCGTCATTTGCCGATCAAGCGGCAGGCCGGCGCATTCTTCGATTTCACCTACGGTGATTTCTGGATTCTGAATTATGATCCCGGTCCGGACGTCAAGGCACCGGTTGCACTCTGAACAGCAAGGAAGACACTTATGATTACTCTGATCGCTGCGCGGGCGCGCAACGGGGCCATTGGCAAGGACAATGATATCCCGTGGTTTGCGCCTGAGGATCTGAAAGCGTTTCAGCGCGAGACCCTGGGCGGCGCCATCATTATGGGCCGCAATACCTGGGACAGCCTGCCGGTGAAACCGCTGAAGAACCGGCTCAATCTGGTGGTGTCGTCCAACCCGCAGGCGGCAGAGATTGTGCTGCCGTCGATCGGGGCGGCGGTGCAGGAGGCCTATGCGCAGGGCTACCGCCGGGTCTATGGCATTGGCGGCGAAGGTATTTACCGCGGCATGCTGGAG
>NZ_LUKH01001344.1:0-1097 GCF_001593695.1 Leisingera sp. F5
TTTGCGCCTTGTTTGGCGCCCCTTGCGGCGCTAGAGCTTAGGGGCAGCTAAGTTCAGGAGCCAAATGATGTCCAAACTGGTCACGATCTATGGCGGATCCGGTTTCGTGGGCCGCTACATTGCGCGGCGCATGGCCAAAGAAGGCTGGCGGGTGCGGGTGGCTGTGCGTCGTCCCAACGAAGCCATGCATGTGAAGCCTTACGGCGTTCCAGGCCAGGTTGAACCGGTGTTCTGCAACATCCGCGATGATATGTCTGTTGCTGCGGTGATGCAGGGCGCAGATGCAGTTGTGAATTGCGTAGGTGTCTTGAACGAACTCGGTAAAAACTCGTTTGGTGCCATCCATGCGGAAGGCGCAGGCCGTATTGCACGCATCGCGTCGCAGCAGGGGGTAGCCAGCCTGGTGCATATCTCGGCGATTGGCGCCGATGCGGACGGTCCCAGCGAATATGCCAAAACCAAAGCCGCTGGAGAAGCCGCGGTGCTGCAAAGCTTTCCCGGTGCGGTGATTTTGCGCCCGTCGGTAGTCTTCGGGACCGAGGACGGCTTCTTTAACCGTTTTGCCGGCATGTCCCGGTTGTCGCCGGTTCTTCCGATCGCTGCGGGCAGCATCGAATTCCAGCCGGTATTTGCCGATGATGTGGCCAGGGCCGCGGTCAAGGGGGCATTGGGCCAGGCCGAGCCCGGCATTTACGAACTTGGCGGTCCTGAAGTGAAAAGCTTCCGGGCGCTTATGGTGCAGATGCTTGAGGTGATTCACCGGCGCCGCCTGATCCTGTCGCTGCCGCGCCCTGCCGCTTGGCTGTTGGCCTTTGGGTTCGACATGCTGCAGGCGGCCAGTTTTCAGTTGATTGAGAACAAAGTGCTGACACGCGACCAGCTGCGGAGCTTGAAGGCGGACAATGTGGTGTCCGAGGGCGCCAAGGGTTTCGGTGATTTGGGTATCAGCCCGGTGACTGTGGGTTCGGTGTTGCCGGATTACCTGTGGAAATTCCGCCCCTCCGGCCAGTATGACGAGATGACGAACTCAGCCCGGAATCTGCGCAACGGCGCCTGATTTTGTTACCGGTCTAAGGATTAATAAGCGCGGGGGTTTC